>JBEEJP010000019.1:0-16807 GCA_041169125.1 Pseudomonadota bacterium | reverse complement strand
TGCAAGAAACTTGCGACGAAGTGTTGAAAGAACTCGGCCTCGAGAACGACCCTCTGTTCAAACTGGCCAAGGCTTTGGAAAAGATCGCGTTGGAAGACGAATACTTCGTCAGCCGCAAGCTCTACCCCAACGTCGACTTCTACTCTGGCATCGTGCAACGCGCCATTGGCATTCCCGTGAACTTGTTCACTGGTATCTTTGCCTTGGCTCGCACCGTGGGCTGGATTGCTCAGTTGAACGAGATGATTGGCGACCCCGAGTACAAAATCGGCCGTCCACGTCAATTGTTCACAGGCGCAGCACACCGCACCGTCGAGCCATTGGCCAAGCGCAAGTAATTGCACGCCTGCTGCCGCGCCTTGTGTGCGGCAACGCAAAGCCCCGCTGTGTCGTATGAACTTCGGGGCTTTTTCACGTCTGAACACAGCCGATGGACAGGCAGTGGTAGGCTCTGCGGCTATGAGTTCTGTTCCATTTTTAAACACGCCCGAGGCTTTGCGCCAATTGGTCAATCGCACCCACACACCGTGCCAATGCACCCTACAACATTGCGCAGGTTGGGAAAGCGTCAATGACACCGCTTGGCCCGCACAGCACATGACACACGTGGCCACCTTGCGCGACCCCGATGTGTACGAACCCACGTTTGAAGAGCAGCACCCCAACGGCACACGCTACGAATCAGCCGAGGCCCCCGTAGCCTTGAAGTTTTTCCCGTACAACCGTTGTGATGTGCATGCGTGCAGCCAATGCCAGCAACACGTGCTGCGCTACACGGAGTTTGGTGGCTACTACGTCGACCACCGTGCGCGCCGTTTGAACGCTGAACGCATCAGCGACTAAGCGCACAGGCGCTGTTGCAAGCGCTTAGCCCAGCGCCATTTCGCCACCCAAAGCCTCGAACAAATCGGGCAATAGTTTGCTGAGTTCACCTGTGGCAATGGCCACATCGGCATCAAAGCCCCCGTCTTGGTCGGATGCGCCTTCAAACACGACGTCTAAGAACGTCACTTTCTTGAGCTGCATGCCCTCCGTGATCGAGAACGACACACGTCCGTCCCACGTCATGGCCAAACGCGTAGGCAGCTTGCCGCCCTCCACATGCTGCTTCACCTCATCGGTATCCAACGGATGGCGCACGTAGCGCACCACAGACTTCGATTCATCCGCGGCCTTTAACTCACACTCTCGGTCCACACTAAAACCCGAAGGTGGTTCTTGGCTGATGAGCCATGAAGCCATCGCCGATTGGGGAGACATCTCCGTGTGGATGAGCGTGAGGTTCAACCCCGCCAACGATTTCACCAACATCGTCACCACTTCGTCGGCTTTGGCTTGGCTGCCCGCATCGAGCACCAACAAATGTGTGGTGGGATCAAACCACACCCACACCGACGACTCTTTGCTGAACGCCATGGGCATCAAAGACAACTTCACGTCCTCTTTGATTTCTTTGGTTTCTTTCTTACCCGGCTTGCGGCCCTCTGTGGCTTCAATGTGGGCACAACGCTCTTTGGTTTTGCGCGTCACCACCGAGCCGGGCACACCACGGGTTTCGATCTTGAGCTTCAAGATACGTTGACCACTCACAACCTCTACCAATGGCCCAAAGGCTTCGCCACGTGGCTCGACCCAACCTACCGACTTTTCTTGACTCGCGCCACAAGGCACAAAACGTTCGGCATCTAAGGCCTGTTCCATTTGCTCGAGGGTGGGGCTCCAGCCCTCACCCACGCGATACACCATCACACTTTTAAACACAGGCTACCTTTACATCATCGGCATGTGCCGAAATAAAAAAGCCAACCGCAAGAGTTGGCTTTGGACGTTGGGGTCATTTTAGCGTGTGCGCTATGCACCCCCTGTCGCGTTTTACTTCAAAAGCGCCGCGAGTTCTTCATCACTGATCAACGCCGCTGCTGCAGCGATCTCGCGCTTGGCAACCCCTTGGATGTCTTGTTGGATATCTGTCAACGCTTGGCGTTGCTGTGCAAATGCAGCACGCAATGCTTGAGCCAACACGTCATTGGGCAAGTCCACCACTTTGCCCTCACGTGCCCAAGCCACCGCTTGCCCCTGTACTTGATCGACCAAGTCTTTGAGCTGTTGGCTGGTTTGTTGGATGTGACTGATCTTCTCGCGCAACAGCGCGTTATCTGCTCGACGTCGCTCAGTCCAAACCATGTGCCCACCTCTGTGTCTATTTGCATGCTCATTATCAAGACATGCAGATCGCACATATCACTCAAAATTAAAACGTTAGAACTCAATGACAATTCACCTCGTGTGTTTTTATGCAACTCAACACCTGTTGGAAGAGAAATGCCCCCTATTGAAGAGGAAAATCTGCCCATGGAACCCGATGTTTTGACAAGCCGCCTCCCTCACATCAAGCAGGCGCTCTTGTCCGCCATTGAGCAGCAAAAAATTGATCTGGTGTACCAAGGTCAAAACGCTTTGCCCTCACAGCAACTTGTGGGTTTGGAGGTGCTGTGCCGCATTGGCCCTGGCCCTTGGGGCCATGTGACGCCCGATCAGTTCATTCCCGTGGCGGAGCAGATTGGTTTGATTGCACCACTCGAACGTTTGGTCTTCAAACAATTGGCGCAGGATTTGCCACAGCTCTTAGCGGCGTACCCCGACATTCGAATCGGTGTGAACTTATCCATCCGACACATCTCTGCCCTGGATTTTTTACCTTTCATCCACAGCTGGCTCGATGCCTTGCCGCCATCCACCATGGCGCGTTTGGATTTTGAAATCACCGAGACCTACTTCCAGCGCATTTCCAACACGGTGATCGCTGGCTTGCATGCGCTGCGCGAGCGCGGTGTGCGCATCGTGATGGACGATTTTGGTTCGGGCCAATCAAGCCTGAGCCGTTTGCACACGCTGCCTTTTGATGTGATCAAACTCGACAAACAGTTTGCACAACAAATTGAGCACCCCATGGTGTACGCCATTGTCAAAGCAGCCTTGGCATTTGCCAAAGAATTTGGCATCGAACTGGTGGCCGAAGGCGTAGAGACTGCCGAGCAATGCCAAGTTTTACAAGCCCTCGACTGTCACCTCGTCCAAGGTTTTTATTTCTCTCATCCACAGCCTTTGGCGCATTGGCTCTCGGCCAGCAAGGCGCCCTCACCCTGAATGCCTTACATCACGATTCGCTGGAAGTTCATCATCACCATCGCTGTGTCCACCCTGTGGATGCTGCTCTCCATCTGGTTATCCATTCCTTGGTACGAACAACTCAGTGAGAACACCACGCCATTCATCGCTGCTTTTTTGATTGGCTTCATCGCGATCATCCCCGGCTTCATGAATGCCTTCATCATGGTGGCCTTGGCATTAGACAAACGCCCACGCGTTCCGCTGCACGACCACTATCCCAGCGTCACCGTGCTGGTAGCGGCGTACAACGAAGCCACCTCGATTGAAGACACGGTGCGCAGCCTGATGCGCCAAAGCTACCCCGGCGAGCTGCATGTGACGGTCATCAACGATGGCTCGGCCGATGCAACGGCCGACATCGTCCGCACCTTGCTGCCCGAGTACGCCAACCTCAGCTTGCTGGACTTACAAAAAAACGGCGGCAAAGCCAACGCGCTCAACCAAGGCTTGGCGCAATGCAAGAGCCAGTTTGTCATCACCGTCGATGCCGATTGCTGGATTTGGAAAGACGGCATTCAAAACTTGGTTGGCCGTCGTTTGGCTGACCCACCCCAGACGCGTGCCGTGGCCGGCGCCATCTTGATTCGTAACTCGCGCCAAAACTGGCTCACCAAGGCCCAAGAGTGGGACTACTTCTTAGGCATTGCTGCCATCAAACGCATTCAGTCTTTGTTTCAAGGCACGCTGGTGGCGCAAGGCGCGTTCTCACTGTACGACCGTGACACTTTGGTGAAAGTGGGCGGCTGGCCACACACAGTGGGCGAAGACATTGTGCTCACGTGGAAAATTTTGCGCGCTGGCTATCGCGTGGGCCATGCAGAAAACGCCATCGCCCTGACCCGCTGTCCAGACAATTTGACGCAGTTCATTCGTCAGCGCCAACGCTGGTCACGTGGTTTGATTGAAGCCTTCAAGATGACCCCCGACATCTTGATGCAACGCCGCATGCCCGTCTTCTACATTTGGTGGAACACACTGTTTCCCTTCATGGATTTGGCCTACAGCTTGGGGTTCATCCCTGGCTTGATACTCGCCATGTTTGGGCACTTTTGGATCGTGGGCCCCATGACTCTGGCCTTGTTGCCCATCAGCTTTTTGATGAACTCACTCATGTACTCGCGCAGCAAAGCCACGTTTGACGAAGTCGGCCTCAAGGTACGTCGCAACCGCTTGGGTCTGCTCTCTTACACCTTGGTCTACAGCATCATCTTGCAGCCAGCCTGTGTGTGGGGCTACATCAGCGAGATGCTGAACTTACGCAAAACATGGGGAACGAAATGACATACCGCATCACACGGCTGAGCATATCGCTCGCCTTGAGCCTGAGTGCCTCTGCCGTTGCAGCCAACACCTTATGGGCCATCTCGCCTGCTTGGAGCCAATCCAGCGACAGCGATGGCTTGAGCATTCACAAAGCCTTTGCCGCTGCCCTGCCAAGCTACAGCAACGGTCTCAAATGGCAAGGCGTGGAACTGCAAACACAACGCTACCAACAAAACGGCAACACCTTGAGCGGTCACGGCGTGAACTACACCGCACAAGATTTAGATGCACTCACCGGCATGGGCTACAGCTTGAAAATTGGCGCCAACCAAGGCCCCACTCAAACCACGGCCATTGGCGAATGGAACTACAACCAAGCCTACAACGCGCAATTGCACTGGGGCGTGTTTGCCAGTCGCGATTGGGTGGAGTCAATGAACGCTTTGCAACAAGGCACGCACTACGATTTGGTGGGCGGCAATGTGGACTACCAAGTACACCCTCGCCTCACCATGGTGGGCTCGCTCGCACAAACCCACTTCTCGGATGGACAAGACCGCCAGCAACAACGCGCACGGGCGGTGTGGGATGCTTGGCCAGACCAAGGCATCACCCTGCAATGGGCCTACAAGCATCAGTTGGGAGATGCAAACGGCGCAACAAGCAACAACTATTTCAATCCTGATCGCTTGAACGAATCAATGGCCCTCATCGGTTGGCGTCGACGCTTTGAAGGCTGGCAGTGGTATGCCCGCTTGGGTGAAGGTCATCAAGCGGTCAACCAAGATGCACACACACCCGCACGCTTGGCCGAGTTGCAACTCACCAGCCCTGTGCATGGCCGTTCGTATTTCAAAGTACGCGCTGGCCGCAGCGAGACAATCGGCTTGAATGGCCCCGGCTATGTGTACCGATACCTCGATGCACAGTGGATTTGGCCTTTAGGCCGCTAAACCGTTTAACCAATCGCTAAGCACGCAGGCGCGGTGCACCACCCTCAAGGTTCAAGCCGCTGGCAAAGCCAAGCCGTCCCCATCTGAACCAAATGTGGACACACGGTTGCGCCCCCCACGCTTGGCTTCGTACATGGCTTGGTCGGCATGCTGCTGAATGGCCTGCATCGTTTCTTGGTCGAAACGTTTGGCGGCCACACCAATGCTGGCGGTGACTTTCAGGCGCACGCCGTCGACCTCGAGGTGAATCGACTCAATCGCCACGCGTAAAGCCTCCGCCAATGGCACGGCCCCTGACACTGGTGTGTTGGGCAAAAACACCGAGAATTCTTCGCCCCCAATTCGCCCCACGATGTCGCTGCGACGCACATGGCCTTGCAGCGTCTTGGCCACGGTGCGCAGCACCTCGTCGCCCACGGCATGGCCATAGGTGTCATTGATGGATTTGAAATGGTCCAAGTCAATGAACAACACTGCAAATGCCCAATTGGCCCGCTGACTGGCATGTATTTGTTGGTCGCATGCGCGGTAGTACGCCCCCGCGTTGAACACCCGCGTGAGTGGATCGTGGCTGGCCAAGTCGTGCAGCTGGTTGTTGTAATCGCGCATGCGTTTGAAGTACGAGATTGATCGGTCGACATACGCATGGAAGGACACGCCCAAATACACCATGGCCAACACACCTGTGGCCATCGCACTTGGCGAATAGGGTTTCTCTAAATGTGCGTTGCCCATCATGAACCCGACCATCGTTGCCCCAGTGACGAGCCATCCTGCGCGCTGCCCCAGCAAAATAAACACGCACGGAATGTTGGTGTAGAACCATAAAACCCGCAGCTCATCTACCGGCACGTACACCAGCGCGGAGGCACTCTCAGCCAAGCTCAACACTTCATAGATCCAACCAATGCGCTTGAAACGCTGGGGCGAGCCGCGCAGCAGCAACCACAAAATCATGGTGCCTGTGACATAGAAGATCATCATGCGGCCATGCGCCCAACCAATCAGATTGATCTCACTCAGCAATCCCAAAATGAACAGCCCCGTCAACGCAGCCGCCGTGAGCATCAGCACAATCAGAAACTTGTAACGGAACTCCAAATACTCTTCTTGTTCTGAAAACTGAACCGAACCAAAAACCAACCATTTCAGAGCTCGCACAGGAGCGGAAAAGAGGCGCGTCAACATAAAATTTCCATTAGAAGCATCAGTCTTTATGATAAGAATTGAAACACAAACTCACAAGTAAAAATGTCACACCACGAGCAAGCCCCTCAAAAAGCAAAATTCGCCGACATGAAGTTTCAAGTGGGCCAGCGCGTGCAGCTGATCCAAGATGGGCCCGGTGCTCACAAGCACTACACCAGTGTCATAGGTTGGGTCGAGAACGAGTTTCTGATGCTGCGCGTCCCGCAAGAAGACGGTTGGATCGTCCATCTGCGTGAAGGCATGAACGTGGAGGTACGTCTGTTCTCAGGCCTGTCTATCTTCACTTTCAAGAGCCGCATCAACACCATGCTGCTCAACCCACGCAACTACATGCTCATGAGTTTTCCAGAAGACATCCTCGAGAGCCCCATGCGTGAACACCTGCGTGTGCGCACATCGCTGCCTGTAGAAATCATGGAATCGGCATCAGGCCACAACTTGGGCGACTT
This sequence comes from Pseudomonadota bacterium, assembly GCA_041169125.1. GTDB lineage: Bacteria > Pseudomonadota > Gammaproteobacteria > Burkholderiales > Burkholderiaceae_C > Limnohabitans. The sequence continues at coordinate 9,762 of JBEEJP010000019.1, read as the reverse complement.
TCATTTGCACGACATCAGCGGCGGCGGCACCTCGGTGGTTGGCCCCAAAAAACTGGGGGAAGTCGAAAGCCGCATCAAACTCGGTCTGCGCTTTGACCTGCAATCGACCGGCAAGTCTGAGCACGCGGAAATGATGGGCACCATTCAAAACGTGGAGCTCGTCCACCGAGCCAACCAAGCCAATACCAAACCTGAATACCAACACGGCATTCGCTTTGATGAACCCGATGCGCGCGTGGTGCTCTTGGTGCATGAGCTGCAACAACGCGCGCATTGAAATGAAACATCTGGGTCTATGGCTACTCTGGGCGCTGGCCACCCTGCCAACATTTGCCCAACAAGCCGATTGCGGCTTTATTCAAAACCCTGACCGCCAAGCCTATTGCAGAGCCATCAGCGGGGGCGGCTCTAGCCACTGCGGGTTTATTCGTGAGCCAGACCTACAAGCGCGTTGCCGAGCTGAAACTGGGGGTGGGAGCAGTCAGTGCGGATTCATTCGAGACCACGACATGCAAGCCGCTTGCCGTGCCAGCGCAGACCGCGCCAACACGCACAACAGTTCGAGCCAATGTGGCTTCATTCAAAACCCAGACCAACAAGCCTATTGCCGCGCCACATCGGGCGGCGGCAGCAGCCAATGTGGGTTCATCCGAGACAGCGATCTCCAAGCCATGTGCCGTGCTGAAACTGGCGGCGGCAGCAGCCAATGTGGTTTTATTCGCGACCGCGACATGCAAGCGGCTTGCAGAGCCAAGACGCGCTAAGCCTTGTGCAACGCAACGCACGCCGCGCTTAGGCTTGCGTGTCTACAAAATGCATGCCGTCGGGTGTGTGTGGTTTCGGTGGATGCGGCGCATGCACCACATGTGTGGCTAAAGGCGTGGCGTTGATGAACTTGGCTTTGATGTCGCGCACGATTTGCTGCGCTAAGTACACACCGCCTGCATCGAGCGCCTTGGACAGGCGCACAAAATAAGCATCGGTGCTGAGCGTGTGGTCGAAATTCATGAGTATCTTGAAAGCTTGCTTCGCCACATCCAACTGGCCCCGTTCAATCGCGTCAAACAGCGCCGCGATTTTTTGACGCCTGTGCTGCTGCCGGTCTTGCGGCGTACCGCCGTGCCCACCGTAGTTGCCGGGGTGGGCGTTGACACGCATCATGTTTGCGGTTTCCATAGAAAGCTCCTTCAAGATGTCTCAGGTCATTTCCGTGTGTTCCTTGTTGCGGCAATTGGGTCGCCCAATTGGCGGCAACTATGCATAAGACGTGCCAAAGCCAAAGCGGCAATGCTTTGCCGAGGTGCGAGTTTGGAGGGAGGTTGTGGCTTGAAAAGAAAAAACGCACCGCGAAGGGTGCGTTTTTTGTATTTGGCGGAAGCGGTGAGATTCGAACTCACGGAAGGCTCACACCTTCGCCGGTTTTCAAGACCGGTGCATTCAACCACTCTGCCACGCTTCCAGTTGAATTCAGCCAGCATTGTAATGTGTCTTTGGCCTGCTTTTGCTTCAAGCCTCAGACAAAAACAAAGATTGCAAATCGCTCAAGAAATCAAAGCCACGTTCCGTGGGCACCACCCGCTGAAAGTCTCGGGTGATCAAGCCTTGGGCTTCGGCCTTGGCCAGCGCAGCTTGTATGGTGGTGATGGGCAAACCCGTGCGTTCGGTGAAGTCGGTCAACGAGAAACCGTGGCGCAAGCGCAAGGCGTTGAGCATGAACTCAAAAGGCAAATCGGCACGGGCCACTTCGGTGCTTTGGGCCACGGCTTTGTCGGCACGGCTGGCGTCTAGCGCGTGGTCCATGTACAGGCGCGGGTCGCGGTTGCGCACTTGGCGCAGCACACGGTGGGCAAAGCTGAGTTTGCTATGTGCGCCAGCGCCAATGCCTAGGTAGTCGCCAAACTGCCAGTAGTTGGTGTTGTGCCAGCAGCGGTGGTTGTCTTTGGCATAGGCCGACACTTCGTAGCGGTGCAAGCCCGCTGCGGCCGTGCGCTCGGTGATGCGGTCAAGCATGGCGTAGGCGTCGTCATCTTCCGGCACTTGGGGCGGGAATTTGGCAAACACCGTGTTGGGCTCGATGGTGAGGTGGTAGACCGACAGATGCAGGGGTTGCAAGGACAACGCCATGTCCAAGTCTTCGTCTAACTGCGCCAGCGTTTGGCCAGGCAAGGCGTACATCAGGTCGAGGTTGAAGGTGTCAAACGCTTCACGCGCTTCTTCAACCGCTGCAATCGCTTGGGCGCGGTTGTGCACACGGCCCAAGGCTTGCAAGTGCTGGTCATTGAAGCTTTGCACGCCTACCGACAAGCGGGTGACGCCCGCTTTGCGAAAAGCGCGAAAGCGGTCTTTTTCAAAGGTGCCGGGGTTGGCTTCTAGCGTGATTTCGCAATCGGCCTCTAAGCGCAAACGCGCACGCATGTCACTGATGAGGCGATCTATCGCAGCAGGCGAAAACAAGCTGGGCGTGCCACCCCCAATGAAGATGCTGTGCACGCTACGCCCCCAGATGAGGGGCAAGCTGTGTTCAAGGTCGGCGCACAGGGCGTCAAGGTAGCGTTGCTCCGGCAGCTCGCCGCCCACGCTGCCGTGAAGCTCGTGTGAATTGAAGTCGCAGTACGGACATTTCTTCAAGCACCAAGGCAAATGCACATACAGCGAAAGCGGTGGTAAGCTGCTCAAGCTGAGCGTGCCGGGACGCATGAGGTGTTGGATGTCTTGGGTCATCAATGTGGCTTTATGCGAACCATCGCTCACGCATGAGGACCAACATGTGCTGCGCGGCTTGGCCACGGTGGCTGTTGGCGTTTTTCACGTCGGTGGGCAGCTCGGCAAAGGTTTTGCCAAAGCGCTGAATGAACATCACGGGGTCAAACCCAAAGCCATTCGCCCCCACAGGTGCACGGGTAATTTCGCCCACGGCACGCCCGACAGCAATGAGCGGCTCGGGGTCGTCTGGATGACGAACAGCAACCAAGGTACTGACCAGCGCGGCGCGGCGGTTGTCGACGTTTTCCATTTGCTCGAGCAGGGCACGCACGTTGTTGTTGTCGCTTTTTTCATAGCCAAACTGCGTGGCGTAGTAGGCGGTTTGCACGCCCGGCAGTCCACCAAAGGCATCGACGCACAGGCCCGCATCGTCGGCCAGCGCGGGTAAGCCACTTTGGCGCGAGGCGTGGCGCGCTTTGGCCAAAGCGTTTTCCACAAAGGTGTGAAACGGCTCTTCGGCTTCGCCAATGTGCAAATCACCTTGGCGCACCAGTTCTAGCCCTAAAGGCGCAAACATGGCTTGCAACTCAGCGAGCTTGCCTTGGTTGTTGGAGGCCAGAACGATTTGCTTCATGGTGTTTCAGCCATCCCTTTGCATCAAGCCTGCAGCGCTTCTTGCTGCATGGCAATGAGTTCGCGCACGCCTTTTTCGGCCAAGGCCAACAAGGCGTTCATTTGGTCGCGCGTGAACGGCAGGCCCTCGGCGGTGCCCTGCACTTCCACGTAGTGACCAGCGCTTGTCATGACCACATTCATGTCGGTGTCGCAGGCGGAGTCTTCGGTGTATTCCAAATCGAGCAAGGGCAAATCACCCAACATGCCTACCGAAATGGCGGCCACGCCTTGGGTGATGGGGCTCTCGGTCAGCTTGCCTGCGGTGATGAGCTGGTTGACTGCGTCTTGCGCCGCCACAAACGCGCCGGTGATGCTGGCCGTGCGTGTGCCGCCATCGGCTTGCAAGACATCGCAGTCCAAATGAATGGTGCGTTCGCCCAATTTCTTGAGGTCAAACACCGCGCGCATGGAGCGACCAATGAGGCGTTGAATTTCTTGGGTGCGGCCTGATTGCTTGCCACGCGCGGCCTCGCGGTCGCTGCGGGTGTGGGTGGCACGGGGCAGCATGCCGTATTCGGCGGTCACCCAACCTTCGCCAGAGCCTTTTTTGTGGCCCGGTACTTTCTCTTCCACCGACGCAGTGCACAACACCTTGGTGTGACCAAACTCAATCAGCACCGAGCCCTCGGCGTGCATGGTGTAGTGGCGGGTGATGCGCACGGGGCGCAGTTGGTCGGCAGCACGGGTGTGGCGAGAGGTGGGCAAAGTGGTGGTCATTTTTGACGGCCTTATCAAGCGTTTATTTGTGTTGATGTGGGGTTCGGTAAGCCGTCAATTGTCGACCAATCTGCGTGCCCCCCGCCAACGCCCAAACCTGCCGCGACGAGCCTGAGATAATCTAGCCTTTGATACGAAACGCCACCCCATGCCCATTTACAGCATGACCGGTTATGCCAGTGCGCAAACCGAGCTGATTTCTGACACCGCCAACAGCCCAGCCCTGCGCTTGGGGCTAGAGATTCGTTCGGTGAATAGCCGCTTTTTGGACCTGACGTTCAAAATGCCCGAAGAGCTGCGCCCGCACGAGGCGGCCATGCGCGAGCTGGTGACCAAGCACCTCAAGCGCGGCAAGGTGGAGGTTCGAGCCAACATCGAAAGCACGGCGGATACCAGCTTTACCGAACCCACCCCTGCCCTGCTGCAACGCCTGTTGGCCCTGCAAGAGGTAGTACACGCTCACTTACCCAAGGCCAACGGCTTGTCTGTGGCCGATGTCTTGCGCTTGGCCACAGCCCAATCTGCCGCGCCCGCCGACATTGGCCCCACCGTGTTGAAGCTGGCCCAAACCACCCTCACCCAACTCAGCGATGCCCGCGAGCGTGAAGGCGCACGCTTGGCTCAAACCCTGCGAGAGCGCATTAATCAGCTGCGTGTCTTGGCAACACAGGCCGCGCCGCTGGTGCCCCAGTTGGTCGAACAACAGCGCCTGAAGTTTTTAGAGCGTTGGCGCGAAGCCATGGCTCTCACCGAAGGAACAACCCTACCCGAGGCTGCGCAAGACCGCGCGTTGACCGAAGCCACATCCTTCGCGATTCGCATTGATGTGGCCGAAGAGCTCACGCGCTTGGTGTCGCACTTTGACGAGATGGACACCTTGCTGGCCCAAGGCGGCAAGGCCGAAGGCGTGGGCAAGCGTTTGGATTTCCTCATTCAAGAGCTGCACCGCGAGGCCAACACCTTGGGTTCGAAGTCGGCCACCATGGAAATGACCCGTATTTCGGTGGACATGAAAGTGCTCATCGAACAACTCCGCGAACAAGTACAGAACATCGAATAATGGACAACTTTCCAGGCAACCTCTTTGTGGTCGCAGCCCCCAGCGGGGCTGGCAAATCCAGCCTCGTCAAGGCCCTGATGGAGCTAGACGCCAAAGTGCGCCCCTCGGTGTCGCACACCACGCGCGCTCCACGCGGTCAAGAAAAACATGGCCGTGAATACTTTTTTGCCTCACCGCAAGAGTTTGACCAAATGGTCGAAGCCAATGCGTTTTTGGAGTGGGCCAATGTGCATGGCCAGCGCTATGGCACCTCGCGCAAGGCCATTGAAGACCGCATCACCCAAGGCGCAGATGTGATTTTGGAAATCGATTTCCAAGGTGCCATTCAAGTCAAAAAGCTGTTTGCCAACGCGGTGCTCATCTTCATCTTGCCGCCTAGCTGGGAAGAACTGAAATCGCGTCTGCACAACCGAGGCGAGGATGCGCCCGACATCATTGAGCTGCGTTTGAAGAATGCGGCCCAAGAGATGGCGCAGGCCCAAGAATTTGACTACGTTATAATCAACGAACTGTTTGAGACTGCCTTGTTCGACCTCAAAGCGATCGTGCATGCACAGCGCCTCAAATACCTGGCACAGCGCCGGGCTCGGGCTGAGATCTTTCAAGCCCTGAACATCACCTAATTTCCGGAGTACCCACATGGCCCGCATCACTGTTGAAGATTGCCTCGAGAAAATCCCAAACCGTTTTCAATTGGTGTTGTGCGCCACTTACCGCGCTCGCATGCTGAGCCAAGGTCACACCCCCAAGGTCGAGAGCAAGAACAAGCCCGGCGTGACCGCTTTGCGCGAAATTGCAGCTGGCCAAATCGGCATTGAAATGCTGAAAAAAGTACCAGGCTAAGTCGGGGGCTCCCCACCTGAAAAGCACCGCAACGTCGGTGCTTTTTTATTGCGGGTAAAGTATTCGGTATGAGCGTCACCCAATCCACGTTAAAGCCCCCCGCTTCCTTGTCTGGAAGCGCTGCTGCAGCCAATGCGGCTGCAGCGAGCTTTGCTGCGTTGACTGAAAAACTAGGCTACCTCAATGCCGAGGGCCTTGACATGGTGCGCCGCGCCTACCGTTATGCCGACGAGGCCCACTTGGGCCAACTGCGCAACAGCGGCGAGCCCTACATTACCCACCCCATCGCCGTGGCGGCGCAATGTGCGGAATGGAAGCTCGATGCACAAGCGCTCTCAGCCGCATTGCTGCACGACGCCATGGAGGACTGCGGCATCACCAAAACCGATTTGGTCGAACGCTTTGGCTCACAGGTGGCCGAGCTGGTCGATGGCCTGACCAAGCTCGACAAGCTGGAGTTCAACACCCGCGAAGAAAACCAAGCCGAGTCGTTTCGCAAGATGTTGCTGGCCATGGCGCGTGATGTCCGCGTCATCCTCATCAAGCTGGCCGACCGCAGCCACAACATGCGCACCATGGGTGATATGCCACGTGCCAAGTGGGGCCGAATTTCGGGTGAAACGCTGGAGATTTACGCGCCCATCGCGCACCGATTGGGCTTGAATCAAACCTACCGCGAGCTGCAAGAGCTGGCATTTCAACACCTGTGGCCTTGGCGCCATAAGGTATTGAGCAAAGCCATTCAAAAAGCACGTCATCGCCGCCGTGACTTGATGCAAAAGGTGCAGCAAGAAGTGGAGGCTTCGTTTGCCAAGGTGGGCTTGAAAGTCCGCATTTCCGGTCGTGAAAAGACGCTGTATTCCATCTACAAAAAAATGGATGGCAAACACCTGAGCTTTGCGCAGGTGACCGACATTTATGGTTTTCGCCTCATCTTGCCAGAGGTGATTGATTGCTACACCGCGCTTGGTGTGCTGCACCAGATGTACAAGCCCGTACCGGGCAAGTTCAAAGACCACATCGCCATTGCCAAGCTCAACGGCTACCAATCGCTGCACACCACCATCGTGGGGCCATCGGGCTTGAACGTCGAGTTTCAAATGCGCACCGAGGCCATGCACTTGGTGGCCGAAACCGGCGTGGCCGCGCATTGGCTTTACAAAGACAAAGGCTCCAACGAAGGCAACGAAAACTTGGGCACCAAGTGGCTGCAATCGCTCTTGGACATCCAAGACGAAACCCGCGATGCCACCGAGTTTTGGGACCACGTCAAAGTCGATTTGTTCCCCGATGCGGTGTACGTGTTCACGCCAAAAAGCAAAATCATGGCCATGCCACGCGGCGCCACGATCGTCGACTTTGCCTACGCCGTGCACAGCGATGTGGGTGACCGCACCATGGCTGGCAAGATCAACGGCGAACAAGTACCGCTGCGCACCGAGCTGCGCAACGGCGACATTGTGGAAGTCGTCACCTCGGCCGTCGCTTCGCCTAACCCCGCTTGGTTAGGCTTTGTGCGTACAGGCCGCGCGCGCTCGAAGATTCGGCATTACCTCAAAACCATGGCGCATTCAGAGTCGCAAGGTTTGGGCAAAAAACTCTTGGCCCAAGCACTGCGTGCCGAAGGCATTGAAAACCTCCCCGCCCAAGACGAGAAGCATGCCCAAATTTGGGAAAAACTGCTGCACTTCACTGGCAGCAAAACCAAAGCCGAATTGCTGACCGACATTGGTTTGGGCAAGCGCGTGGCCAGCATCGTGGCCAAGCGTTTGGCGACTTTGTTGTCAGACACGGGCCTCAAGCCCGATGCGTTGTTGCTCAGCCGTGAGCGCTTTACCGCACATGAAACCGTGTCGCAAGGCAGCGTGATGGTGGACGGCAGCGAAAACGCCTCGGTGCAATACGCCACTTGCTGCCGCCCTATACCGGGTGACAGCATCTTGGGCTATTTGGGTCGAGGCGAAGGCTTGGTGGTGCATACCGACCAATGTGGTGTGGGTCAGCGTTTGAAACACAAAGACCAAGAACGTTTCATTGCGGTGGAATGGGCAGAAGAAGTCACCCGCACATTTGAAGCGGCCATCGTCGTGACGGTCAGCAATGGCAAAGGCGTGTTGGCTCGCGTGGCCTCAGCCATCACCAGCGCCGAAGGCGACATCACCTTGGTCAACATGGCCGACGAAGTGAGTGGTCAACAAGAAGCCTTTGATTTGCGATTTGTCATTGCGGTGCGCAACTTGGCGCACTTAGAAGCGGTGCTGGGCTCGTTGCGCCGCGTCCCGTCGGTGTTGCAAGCGCAGCGCGTGGTGTCTGGCGTGGGCCGCGAAGCTTAATTACCAGCGAGAGGTGCGGGGTAGCACACCTCCACCACCTCCACATCTTGCACACCCACTGGGGTGACCAACTTGACCACATCCCCTTCGCGCGCTTTGAGCAAGGCACGTGCAATCGGCGACACCCATGTGACCTGATTTTTCAAACTATCGGCTTCGTCAATGCCAAGGATGGTGACCGTGCGTTCGGCATCAGACGCATCCACATACGTGACGGTGGCCCCAAAAAACACTTGGTCTCGCCCGTGGTGCACGCTGGGGTCGGTCACCTCGGCAATTTCTAAACGTTTGGTGAGAAAGCGAATGCGTCGGTCAATTTCACGCAAACGTTTTTTGCCATAGAGGTAGTCCCCGTTTTCAGAGCGGTCCCCATTGCTCGCGGCCCAATGCACGATGTCCACAATACGGGGGCGTTCGTTGTCGATCAACTCCAGCAACTCATCACGCAACACCGCATAGCCTTGGGGCGTGATGTAGTTTTTGCTGCCCTTGGGCAGCGGCGGCAAGCTGATGTCATCGTCGTCATCAGCACCGTCATGCTCACGGGTAAAGGCCTTGCTCATGGCCGTTCAAGCCTCAATGCCAGCCAATGACTTGGTAGCCGCGCTCAGCCAAGCATTGATGGACAAATTGGCGGTACAAGCTACTGCCCCCCACCGATTGCCCCGCCGCTGTGGCAGCTGCCCCGCCTGCACCAATGGCCGCCGCACCCGCCGTGATATCGCGCAGGCTGGGTTTATTACCACTCAAAACAGAACCCACCACACCGGCCGTGGCCACGCCAGCCGCACCTGCGGCGGCAGAACGACCCGCGTCAATTTTGTTGACGGCACCAATGTCCGACTGCTGAGCCAATTGCGCACAGTACTGAGCATCGGCATTGGCCTGAGCAGGTCCCACCTGTTGGTAGTGGGCATTGGGATAAAAAGCGGGCTTGGCCACGGGCGTGGCACAACCGGCCAACACAGCAACTGCTAGGGAGAGCGAAGCGATACGAAGTGTCATGGTGGAAATTTTAGAGAGGAAGGCCATCTAACGCAGCCAAAGAAAAAGGGTTTACATCCGAAAATGTAAACCCTTGTTCAATTTGGTGCGGCTGGCAGGAATCGAACCCACGACCCCTTGGTTCGTAGCCAAGTACTCTATCCAGCTGAGCTACAGCCGCTCTGGAAAACCGAAAGTATATCACAGATATTTGGTAGGGCGTGACAGACTTGAACTGTCGACCAAAGGATTATGAGTCCTCTGCTCTAACCAACTGAGCTAACGCCCCAACCGAAGCGGCAATTGTAGTTTGACCTGGCTGAGCGTTATTCAAGTATTCAGATCTCAAGTCGAAACATCTGTGACGGCGCTAATTCCAGCGCCCAGACCGTTTTTGACTCACGCCCATGACCTTCGAGATCCTCAGCTCTCTTAAGAGCCACATCA
>JBEEJP010000018.1:0-16845 GCA_041169125.1 Pseudomonadota bacterium | reverse complement strand
TTGCCGCCCGCAGCGAGCCACGCGGCGTTGCCGCCTTCGAGCCACACCACGTCCACGCCGGCTTTGGCCAAGGCTTGCACATCGGCCACCGCAAAGCGCGACACGCTGCCGTTTTGGCAGGTCAGCACATAACGGTAGCCCTTGTGGGCCGCCGTGAGCGAGGCTTTGAGCTGCGTGCGCAACACCCACCACGCGCTGTGAATGTGGCCTTGGATGTATTGGGCGCTGGTGCTGAAGTCGAGCACCACGGTGTGGCTGTTGCGGTCGGCCAACCACGCTTTGAGTTGTGCCACATCCACGGCGGTGACGGGGCTTTGTGGCTCGGGCAAGGGCGGTGGTGCCACCTCGGTGTGTGTGAAGTCTTCGGCGGTGAGGCCTGTCACCACATACACCTCCCAGCCCATTTGGGCCAGCCATGAGGCACTCATGTTGGCGCGTGCGCCATCGGTGTCACACAGCACCAAGCGCGCGCCGCGCACGGCGGCTTGGTGGTCGGTCTCTTGCACCAGCTGGCCACCGGGGGCACTGCGTGCACCGGCCACATGGCCTGCGGCGTATTCCTCGGGGGTGCGCACGTCAAAGAAGTAGGTGGTGCGTGTGGCATCGGCTTGCAGGGTGCGCAGCTCGTCTAAGCGCAAGCGTTTCACGCCGGCTCGCAAAGCGACAGCAAACGCGCTGGCGGCAGCTTTGGTACGTGTGCTGTCATCCACGGGCGGGAAATGGTCGCTGGCCCCTTTGACCAACGCTTGCCCCGCCAAGGTCCAGCCAATCGTGCCATTGCGCAACGCACTCACCGGGTTGGGAATGCCTGAGTTGATGAGCGACTGTGTGCCAATGATGCTGCGTGTGCGCCCCGCACAGTTGACGATGATGCGTGTGGTGGGATTGGGCGCCAAAGCGCGTGCACGCAGCACCAGCTCAGCGCCGGGCACGCTGATGCCGGTGGGAATGCTCATGGTTTGGTACTCGTCAAAGCGTCGGGCATCCATCACCACCACATCGGCTTTTTGGTCGATCAGGGCTTTGACTTCTTGCGCTGAGAGCGACGGCGTGTGGCGCTTGGATTCGACCAATTCCCCAAATGCCTTGCTGGGCACGTTGACATCGCGGAACACTTCGCCACCTGCGTCTTGCCAGCCTTGAAGGCCACCCGCCAAGAGATGCACATTTGTGTAGCCCATGCGCTTCAAAGTGCGCGCGGCAGGCAGGGCGAGGTCATCGCCATTGGGTGCGGTGCCGTACACCACGATGAAGGTGTCGCGCCGAGGAATGCGTGTCCACGCGTCGGCCTCGATGCGGCCCAGCGGCAGGTTGGCCGCGAACAGCGGGTGGCATTGGGCAAAAGGGTCTTCCTCGCGCACGTCGAGCAGGGCGATTTCTTCGCGCTGCAAAAGGGTTTCGCGAATGCGGGCGTAGGGCGCTGTTGGAAACTCACCTGTGGTGAGGGGAAACTCAGACGGTGCTTCAGCTTTTGGGTTGCTGTAACCAGAAATAAATTCTTTCACCGTGCCGTCTTCATGGAACACATGGCGGCTGACCTTGCCAATGTTGGCACCGTACACGTGGATGCTGATGGAGGCTTGGTCAGAGAGCGCGTTCCACACGCGGTGCACATCGCCAATGGTGGGCGACACCGCTTCGACGTGGCCCGGCTCTAAACGCGTTTGCTCGCCGCAGGGCTGCCAATGGCCTTGTTCATTTTTGGCGAAGGGTTGGCACAACTCAGCCCCGCGCAGCATGCCGATCAGGCCCCACACGGTGTGGTCATGGATGGGCGTGGCTTGGCCCGGGCCCCACACAAAGCTCACCACCGAGAAACGGTCGTCGGGGTCGGCGTAGAGCAAAAATTGTTGGTAACGCTCGGGGTTGGGTTGGGCGTACGCATCGGGCAGCCAATCGTCGTGTGCCACCAACTCAGCCAGCAGTGTTTTGCCGCTCGCCAAAATGAGGGCTTCGTCAGCGGTGCTTTTCAGCAAAGCATCGAGTTGGGAGACGAAGTGGTGTAGGCGGGGTGTCTCTGCGAGCTGTGGTGTACGTAAAGTCATGGCTGATGTCTGTTTTTTTTGGCGTTCAAACCCATGCCCTCATTGTTTCACAGTGACAATCATGTTCAATCGCTTTGGAGACTTTGTGTTTGTAAATTTTTTGAATCAGCCACGCCGCGTATGGGCGTTCATTTTGTTGGCTTGTGTAGGCCTGTTGTCGTTTGGCATGTACCTGCAGCATGTGGTGGGCTTGGAGCCTTGCCCCATGTGCATCGTGCAGCGCTATGTGATGGTGTTGATGGCCTTTGTCGCGTTCTTGGGGGTGCTGTTCCCTTGCCGCAAAGGCTCGCTGGGTGTGGGCCTCGGCCTGATCGTGCTGGCCGGTGGGGGCGCCTATGTGGCGGCACGCCAAACTTGGTTGCAGTGGTACCCGCCCGAGGTGGTGTCGTGCGGCCGAGACTTCTACGGCATGATCGAAACCTTCCCCTTGCAACGCGCCATTCCCATGATTTTCAAAGGCGGCGGCGACTGCTCGAAGGTCGACTGGACGTTCCTCGGGGGCTCGATCGCCAACTGGTCGTTTGTGGCCTTCGTGGTGTTGGGGGTGTTGGCTGCGGTGGCTTGGCTCAAGGTTTTGCGGTCAACCCCCGCGATAGATGACGCGGTTGCGCCAGACGCAGCACCTTAAACAAAAAAACGGGGCAAGTGCCCCGTTTTGATTTACAGCTTTTTCACCAAGACCAAGCTCTTGCGGTCCCAGTTGTATTTGCGCTTGCGCGCTTCGGGCAACCAATCGGGGTCGACTTGCACAAAGCCGCGTTTCAAGAACCAGTGCTTGGTGCGGGTGGTCAACACAAAAATGCTCTTGAGGCCTTTGTTGCGTGCGCGTTGTTCGATGCGCTTCAAGACCTTCTCCCCATCCCCTTGGCCTTGCGACTGCGGCGACACGGTGAGCGCGGCCATCTCAGCCGTTTGCGCTTCGGGGTAGGGGTAGAGCGCGGCGCAGGCAAAGATCACGCCGTCATGCTCGATGACGGTGTATTGGCCCACATCGCGTTCAATTTCGTTGCGGTCACGCTTGACCAAGGTGCCGTCGTTCTCAAACGGCTCAATCAATTGCAAGATGCCGCCCACGTCTTCGTGGGTGGCTTCGCGCAGCTCTTCGAGTTTTTCGTCAACCACCATGGTGCCAATGCCGTCGTGCATGTACACCTCCAGCAGCAGCGAGCCATCCACCGCAAACGGCAAGATGTGGCTACGCTCCACACCGGTCTCACAGGCCTTGACGCAATGCTGCAAATAAAAGGCGATGTCGGAGGGGTTGGTGGTGTGGGGCAAGGTTTTGAGCAGTTGCTTGGCGGCGTCTAGCGGCAACTCGGTGTCGATCGGGTTGTCTTCGCTGGCCGCTTCCATGGGGCGAATGCGAATGCCCGGTGTTTCTGTGACAAAAATCAGTTTGTCCGCTTGCAGTGCGGTGGCGACCGAGGTGGCCACTTCTTCCATCGTCAGGTTGAACGCTTCACCCGTGGGCGAGAAGCCAAATGGCGAGATGAGCACCATCGAACCCGCTGCCAGTGTTTGGGTGATGCCGGCCACATCCACCTTGCGCACCAAGCCCGAGTGTTGAAAGTCCACCCCATCCAAAATGCCCACGGGGCGAGCCGTGATGAAGTTGCCAGAAATCACGCGCACAGTCGCGCCTGCCATAGGGGTGTTGGGCAGGGCTTGGCTGAAGGCGGCTTCAATTTCGAAACGCAGCTGGCCAGCGGCTTCTTGCGCACAGTCGAGCGCCACACCGTCGGTGATGCGCATGCCATGCGAGTACTGGGGCACATGGCCTTTGGCGGCCAGTTGTTCGTTCACCTGGGGGCGAAACCCGTGGACCAACACAATGCGCACGCCCATGCTTTGGATGAGCGCCAAGTCTTGCGCCAAATTGGGCAGTTTGCCTGCGGCAATGGCCTCGCCCGCGATGCCGACCACAAAGGTCTTGCCGCGATGCATGTGAATGTAGGGCGCGACCGAGCGGAACCAAGGCACAAAGGTGAAGTCAAAAACGGCGGACATATCGGTGATTTGGCGGCGGGTTGGCGTCGGGTAAAGGGGTCGGCGCCCAAGGAGGAGGGCGGGCTGGGATAATTGCGAATTGTCTATCAAGTTTGTGCCTGTTTTGTCCTTGTTCGCTCCCTTCCAGATCGAATTTCCAGAATCGTTGCCCGTCTCGGCCAGACGCGAGGAAATCATGGCGGCCATGCAGGCGCACCAAGTCATCATCGTGTGTGGCGAAACAGGCTCGGGCAAAACCACGCAGCTACCCAAGATGGCGTTGGCCTTGGGCAGAGGCCAAGGGCGAAAACAAATCATCGGTCACACCCAACCTCGCCGCATTGCCGCCAGCTCGGTAGCCAAGCGCATTGCCGACGAGCTCAAAACCCCGCTGGGCGAGGTGGTGGGCTACAAGGTGCGCTTCCAAGACCGCTTGAGCAAAGACGCCTCGGTCAAGCTGATGACCGACGGCATCTTGCTGGCCGAAACCCAAACCGATCCGCTGCTCAAAGCGTATGACACGATCATCATTGACGAGGCGCACGAACGCAGCCTGAACATCGACTTCTTGCTGGGCTACTTGCGCGAAATCTTGCCGCGCCGGCCTGACCTGAAAATCATCGTCACCTCGGCCACGATTGATGCTGACCGCTTTGCGCAGCACTTTGCTTCTGCCAAAGGTCCTGCGCCGGTGCTCATGGTGTCAGGCCGCACCTTCCCCGTGGAGATGCGCTACCGACCCTTTGAAGAAAAGCGCGACTACGTCCTCAACAACGCCATTGCCGATGCCGTGGACGAGCTGTGGAGCAACCCGACTCGGCTGGCGCAGGGCAGCCCCAAGCCAGACGAAGCCCCCTCAGGGGGCAGCGACGACGTGCAGCGCGTTGCGTGGGGGCGCAACGATCAAGGCGATATCTTGGTGTTCTTGCCCGGCGAGCGCGAAATTCGCGAAGCAGCCGACCATTTGCGTGCCCACCTCAGTCACAGCCCCGTATTGCGTGGCGCCGATGTGCTGCCACTGTTTGCACGGCTCTCGCAAGCCGAACAAGACCGTGTGTTTGACAGCCACCAAGGTCGACGCATTGTGCTGGCCACCAACGTGGCTGAAACCTCGCTCACCGTGCCCGGCATTCGCTATGTGATTGATGCGGGCACCGCGCGCGTCAAGCGCTACAGCTGGCGCAGCAAGGTCGAGCAGCTGATGGTCGAGCCCATCAGCCAAGCTGCCGCCAACCAACGCGCGGGCCGTTGTGGCCGTGTGGCCAACGGCATTTGTATTCGTCTGTACGACGAGGTGGACTTCAAGGGGCGCACCCCCTTCACCGACCCCGAAATTTTGCGCAGCTCGCTCGCGGGCGTGATTCTGCGCATGAAGTCGCTGCACTTGGGCGATGTGGAGCGTTTTCCGTTTTTAGAAGCCCCACGCCCCAAAGCCATTGCCGATGGCTACCAGCTGCTCAACGAACTCGGTGCGGTGGACGACAACAACGAACTCACCCCCACGGGCCGCGAGTTGTCGCGCCTGCCACTCGACCCCCGTGTGGGCCGGATGATTTTGGAAGCGCGTGAACGTCAAGCCTTGAGCGAAGTGCTCATCATCGCCAGCGCCTTGAGTGTGCAAGATGTGCGCGACCGCCCGCTCGAAGCGCAAGCCCAAGCCGACCAAGCGCACGCCAAGTTTGACGACGACAAGAGCGAGTTCAGTGGCTACCTCACGCTGTGGCATTGGTTGGAGAACTCGCGTGGAGGCAAACCGCATGTGCCTGCGAGCGTGAAGCACCAACTGGCTGCCAAACAAACCCAGAGCCAACAAAAATCGGCCAAGCCAGTTGTGGGGGCCACAGGCCATTCTGAACACAAGCTCAGCAACCGCCAATACGAAGCGCTGCTGCGCCAAAACTTTGTCAACGTGCGCCGCGTGCGCGAGTGGCGCGACACGCACACCCAGCTGCTCACGGTGGTGACCGAGCACAAGTGGCAGCTCAACACCTTGCCCGCCAGCTACGAGCAACTGCACCTATCCATGCTGGCTGGTTTGCTGGGCAACGTCGGCTGTAAGCTGGAAGACGACGAGGCGTATTTGGGCACACGTGGCATCAAGTTTTACCGTCACCCGGGTGCGCATTTGCGCAAAAAGCCGGGCCGCTGGTTGGTGGCTGCAGAGCTGGTGGAAACCACGCGCTTGTTTGGCCGAGGCTTGGCCAACATCGAACCGCAATGGCTGGAGCAAGTGGGCGGCCATTTGCTGAAAAAACAATTGCTCGACCCGCATTGGGAAAAGAAAGCGGGCGAGGTCAAGGCACTCGAACGTGCCACGCTGTACGGTTTGGTGGTGTACAACGGCCGCCGTGTGAGCTACAACAAAGTAGACCCCGCAGGGGCGCGAGACATCTTCATCCGTGAAGCCTTGGTGGCGGGTGAGTTAGACACGCCCTTGCCCTTCTTGGCCGCCAACTTAAAGCTCGTGGCCAAGGTGCAAGAGCTGGAGCACAAGTCGCGCCGCCAAGATGTGTTGGTGGACGACGCGCTCATCTACGCCTACTACGACCAGCAGTTGCCTGCAGACGTGTGTAGCTTGGTCACGCTAGAGCGTTGGTACAAAGACGAAGTCAAACGCACGCCCAAGCTGCTGCACCTGACCCGCGAAGAGCTGATGCGCCACGAGGCTGCGGGCATCACCACACAAGCGTTTCCACAAACCGTGCGCTTAGGCGGTGTGGACTGCAAGGCCGACTACCTGCACGAACCGGGGGACGCCAAAGACGGCGTGACCATCACCGTGCCGCTGTTTGTGCTGAACCAAGTGAGTGAAGAACGCTGCGAATGGTTGGTGCCCGGCATGTTGAAAGACAAGGTGCAGGCGCTGCTCAAAAGCCTGCCGCAAAAGCCACGCAGCCGTTTTGTGCCACTGCCTGAGAGCGCCACACGTTTGGCCGAAATGTTGTCTGTGCCCGAGGCGTTTGGCCAAGGCTCGCTCACCGATGTGCTGCTGAAAAAAGTGCGCGACGAAACCAGCCTAGACGTGAAGCGTGCGGACTTCAAACTCGACATGCTGCCTGCCCACATGTTCATGAACTTGCGGGTGGTGGACGAGCATGGTCGCCAGCTGGGCATGGGGCGCAACCTTGGGGCGCTCAAGGCAGAGTGGGGGGCGCAGGCGCGGGGGGCGTTTCAGGCGTTGGCTTCCTTGCGTTCTGCGTTGCCTTCTTCGCCTTTGGCTGACAACGCGGCGGCTGATGCGGGCGTTGGCGGGGCAGCGGTGTCGGCGACTGGGGCACAGCGCCTTCCTCATGCCTCACAGAAATCGTCTGGCGCTGTGCCCCAGTCGCCGACACCTGTTGGTAAAGCTAAGGCGGCCACTGCTGCGGATGCACGCTACACCGCATGGACTTTTGGCGAACTGCCCGAGCTGATGGAAATTGCCAAAGGCAACCAAACCTTGGTCGGCTTCCCTGCGTTGGTGGATGGGGGCGATGCGGTGACGATTGAGGTGTTTGACGAGCCCGAGGTGGCAGCGGCCAAACACCGTGCGGGCTTGCGCCGTTTGTTTGCGTTGCAAATCAAAGACGCGCTCAAGTACCTAGAGAAAAACATTCCCGACTTGCAAAAAATGTCGGTGGCGTACATGGGCTTGGGCACGGCTGAGGAGTTGCGCACGCAGATCATTGACGTGGCGCTGGACCGTGCGTTTTTGCAAGACCCTTTGCCCACGGATGAAGCGAGTTTTAAAAAGCGCATGGACGAAGGGCGAGGGCGGCTCACCCTCATTGCCAACGAAGTGGCGCGATTGGCGGGGGTGGTGCTGACCGAATACGCCGCCGCCACGCGCAAAGTGAAAGACACCAAAAACGCCCCTGATGCCACAGCAGACTGCACGCAGCAGCTGCAACGCTTGATGCCCAAACACTTCATTGCCGCCACACCGTGGACGCAACTGCAGCACTTTGCGCGCTACCTCAAAGCCATCACCTTGCGGCTAGACAAATACCGCGCCGACCCCGCACGTGACGCGCAACGCTTGGGCGAACTCAAGCCCCAAGAACAACGCTACTGGCGCTTGGTGGCCGAACGCAAAGGCGTGATGGATGAGCGCATGCTTGAATTCCGCTGGTTGCTAGAAGAGCTGCGCGTGAGCTTCTTCGCGCAAGAGCTGCGCACGCCGCAGCCGGTGAGCATCAAGCGCTTGGAGAAGGCTTGGGGGCAGTTGACGTATTGAATCCTTGGGTTCGGTAGGGGAATTCACTGATAAGCCAGCCTTGGCGGGGTCCCCACAATCCTATGTAAACCAATACATAGGAGGCTGGGATGCAAAAAGTTTTGCACATCAATCCGGACAAATGCACAGGCTGTATGCAGTGCGAGATGGCGTGTTCGTTTGAAAACTACGGCACGTTCGCCACGGCCAAGTCGCGCATCAAGGTGTTTGACTTCCACCACACCGGTAAGAAAGTGCCCTACACCTGCACCCAGTGTGACGAGGCGTGGTGCTTGCATGCCTGCCCCGTCGAGGCGATCACGGTGGACAAGGCCACAGGTGCCAAGGTGGTGAGCGAATCCACTTGCGTGGGTTGCAAGGTGTGCACCATTGCATGCCCCTTTGGCACGGTCAATTACGTGCAGGAAACCGGCAAGGTGCAAAAGTGCGATTTGTGCGGTGGAGACCCCGCTTGCGCATCGGCATGCCCCACAGGTGCGATCACCTTCATTGACGCGAATTGGACTGGGTTGGACCGCATGAAACAGTGGGCGGACAAACTGGGCAATCAACCTTCTGCAGCTTGATCGAGGAGCACACACATGTCATGGGCTGGAAAAATTCTTCGCGTCAATCTGACCGCAGGCACGGTCAAGTCTGAACCTCTCAATATGCAATGGGCACGCGACTATTTGGGTTCGCGTGGCTTGGGGTCGAAGTACCTCATCAGCGAGATTGACCCCAAGGTCGACCCGCTGTCACCCGACAACAAAATCATTTGGGCCACAGGACCACTCACGGGCACGATGGCGTCCACGGGTGGGCGCTACACAGTCATCACCAAAGGCCCCCTGACGGGCGCGATTGCTTGCTCCAATTCGGGCGGCTATTGGGGCGCTGAGCTGAAGATGGCGGGCTGGGATATGGTGATTTTTGAAGGCAAGTCAGCCAAGCCGGTGTATCTGTACATCAACGATGACCACGCTGAGTTGCGCGATGCCTCAGACCTGTGGGGGCAAAGCGTTTGGAAGACAGAAGAAAAGCTCAAGCAAATGCACCAAGACCCCTTGTTGCGCATTTCCAGCATTGGCAAATCGGGCGAAAACGGCGTGCTGTATGCCGCTGTGGTGAACGATTTGCACCGCGCTGCAGGCCGCTCAGGCGTGGGCACGGTGATGGGCAGCAAAAACCTCAAAGCCATTGCGGTGCGCGGCACCTTGGGTGTGGGCAATGTGCGCGACCCCAAAGCCTTCATGGCTGCCACACAAGCTGCCAAAAAGGTACTGGCTGACAACGCCGTGACAGGTCAAGGTTTGCCCACCTATGGCACGCAGGTGTTGATGAACGTGATCAACGAAGTGGGCGCCTTGCCCACACGCAACCACCGCGATGTGCAGTTTGAAGGGGCCAAGGATATTTCTGCCGAGGCGATGGCTACACCGCGCCCCACCGATGGCAAAAAGCATTTGGTGACCAACCAAGCGTGTTTTGGTTGCACGATTGCCTGTGGTCGTATCAGCAAGATTGACGAGACCCACTTCTCGGTGCAAAACAAGCCTGAGTATTGGGGCGCATCAGGCGGCTTGGAGTACGAAGCCGCGTGGGCGCTGGGCGCAGCCAACGGGGTGAACGACTTAGAGGCTTTGCAATACGCCAACCTGATTTGCAACGAAGAAGGCATGGACCCCATCAGCTTTGGTGCCACGATTGGTGCGGTGATGGAGTTGTATGAAATGGGCGTGTTGACCAAGGAGCAAATTGGTACAGATGCCCCCTTTGGTTCAGCCAAGGCTTTGTGCGAGCTGGCCGATATGACCGCACGCGGCATTGGCTTTGGCAAAGAAATTGGCATGGGCTCTAAGCGCTTGACGGCCAAATACGGCCACCCCGATTTGTCGATGAGCGTGAAGGGGCAAGAGTTCCCCGCGTATGACGGTCGTGTGATTCAAGGCATTGGCTTGGCGTATGCCACATCCAACCGTGGTGCCTGCCACTTGCGTGGTTACACCATTGCGTCCGAGGTGTTGGGTATTCCTGTCAAAACCGAACCGACAGAGCACGAGGGCAAACCAGAGTTGGTCAAGGCGTTCCAAGACGCCACAGCGGCATTTGACTCTGCGGGCGTGTGTATCTTCACCAGCTTTGCATGGACATTGGCAGACGTGGCGCCACAGGTGCAAGCCGCTTGTGGCGAAGAGTTCACGATGGAGCACCTCAACCACATTGGTGAGCGCATTTGGAACATGGAGCGCGAGTTCAACAACGCAGCAGGCTTTACCAAAGCCGATGACTCTTTGCCCAAACGCTTGTTGACCGAAGCTGCGAAGACCGGCCCCGGTAAAGGCATTGTGAGCAAGTTGCCCGAGATGTTGCCCAAGTACTACGCCGCGCGTGGTTGGGACAGCGAAGGCCACCCCACGGCTGATACCAAAAAACGCTTGGGCTTGTAAGGACCGCACGCCATGCACCATCACGTGATTTTGGGCGCAGGCCCAGCGGGTGTGATTGCCGCAGAAACTTTGCGCAAGCACGCGCCGCAAGACCGCATTACCGTGGTGGGTGACGAGCACGAGCCGCCGTACTCGCGCATGGCGATTCCGTATTTGCTGATTGGCAATGTGGACGAACGGGGCACTTACCTGCGCAAGTCGGACGATCACTTTGAGCGTTTGCGCATCGAGGTGGTGCGGGCACGTGCGCAGCATGTGAACACAAGCAAGCGTGAGGTGTTGCTCGACAACGGGCAAAGCTTGACGTTTGACCGTTTGCTGATTGCCACCGGCTCGCGTCCAGTGCAGTTGCCCATTCCGGGCATCGACAGCCCACAAGTGCACCCATGCTGGACTCTGGATGATGCGCGAGCCATCCAAAAACTGGCCCAACCTAGGGGGCGTGTGTTGCAAATGGGGGCCGGTTTTATTGGTTGCATCATCATGGAAGCCTTGGCCACCCGTGGCGTGAAGCTGAGCGTGGTCGAGATGGGCGACCGCATGGTGCCTCGCATGATGGGGCCCGTGGCTGGCGGCATGATTCGTGATTGGTGTGAGCGCAAAGGCGTGCAGGTGTTCACAGGTGCCAAGGTGGAGGCGATTGTTCCGGGAGAGTCGTCTTCTGTCAGTGTGCGTTTGTCAACGGGGCAAAAAATAGAGGCAGATTTGGTCATCAGTGCCACCGGTGTGAAACCGAATATTGCGTTCCTCAAAGATTCAGGGGTGACCTGCTTGCAAGGTGTGCTGACCGATGAGCGTTTGCAAACCAATGTGCCTGGTATTTATGCCGCAGGTGACTGTGCAGAGGCTTTTGACAAGGTCAGTGGCACCACCATCGTGAGTGCGATTCAGCCCAATGCGGCCGAGCAAGCACGGGTGGCGGCACTCAATATGCTGGGCCAACACACCGAGCTCAAAGGGGTGACGCAAATCAACGTGCTCGATACCCTGGGTTTGATTTCCACCAGCTTTGGCAATTGGCAGGGCGTGCCCGGGGGTGAACACGTGGCGCTCACCGCGGACGGTAAACACCTGAGCTTGCAATTCAGCGGCGATGTTTTGGTGGGTTGCAACAGTGTGGGTTGGACCGATCATGTGGGTGTGATGCGTGGCTTGGTGGAAGGTCGCATTCACCTGGGCGAATGGAAAGACAAACTGTTGGCCGACCCCACCTTGCTGGTGGAGGCTTACTTGGCCAGTGCCCAAGGTCAAGGCCACTGGAGCGGTGCGGCTGATGCGCGTCGCCGCGCATAATGCGCGTGCTATGCGAATTACCCTCAAACTCTTTGCCACACTGACCGATTACTTGCCTGCACACGCACGTGTGGGCAATCAGCTCGAGCTTGAGGTGGCTGAGACAGATGCCATCTTGGACATCTTGGCGCCGTTTGGTTTGCCGCCCAAGCTGATGCATTTGGTGTTGGTCAATGGGCATTACATTGCCCCAGAATTACGTGGCAGCACGTGCTTGAAAGAGGGCGATGCTTTGGCCATTTGGCCGCCCATTGCGGGTGGATAAGCGGTGCAATCGCATTACCCAACCCAATTCGTACGCGAAATGGGGTGCACAGCCGACGAGTTTGTGAAGTGGCTCCATGCGGCATTGACGGAGTTTGTGTGGCAGTGCGAGGCGTCACAGGCGCATGTGACGGTTTCTCACGATGCACCGTCAGAGGGCGTGTTGCACCTGCGTTGGCAGGTGTTGCCTGAACGTCGAATTGCCTTGCTGCGTTTGCCGCGCTTGCAAGTGCATTACCACTTTGATGGCGTTTCAGATGAGGCACGCACACGCTTCATGAAGCGGCTCGATTTGTTCATGCAGCGCGGTGGTGGTTAGCCACGCATCGGGCCAGGTTTGGTGAGTAGCTCTAAGGCTTCGCCAAAAGCGGTG
This sequence comes from Pseudomonadota bacterium, assembly GCA_041169125.1. Taxonomy (GTDB): domain Bacteria; phylum Pseudomonadota; class Gammaproteobacteria; order Burkholderiales; family Burkholderiaceae_C; genus Limnohabitans. The sequence continues at coordinate 4,239 of JBEEJP010000018.1, read as the reverse complement.
TTGGGCTTGCGGTATTTGCCGGGTGGACGGACGTAGCGTTTGCCAGCAGGCAGCAGATGCAGTTGCAAGTCAATCATCTCCAGCTTGTCGCTTTCTTCAATCGCATCACGATTGGTTTTGAGGCGGCGCGGATCGACCAACGTCACCGAGCCTTTGCCCATGATCTCCACCGACTGATTGGGCTCAATGATGAGCGCCGTGTCTTCGTCAATGCCCACGCCGAGCAAGTCAGGGCGTTGGGCGAGGGCTGAGAGCAAGCGGCTCAAGCGGTGGCGCTGTGAGAAGTGTTGATCGACGATGGCGTTGGCCACAAAGCCTAAGCCGATGTCGGTTGATACCGTGTCTTTTTGCGGGGAAGGGGTGGGTGTGCCAAGTGCGAGCATGTGGCGCGACATCACAGCAGCCCCGGCGCTGGTGCCACCCACACATGCGCCGTTGATAAAGAAGGCGCGATGCAGCGCCTGAAAAGCTGGGGACTCCCACAAGCAAGCCATGAGTCGTGTTTGGTCACCCCCCGTGATGAAGATGCCATCGGCTTGCGCAATTTGGCTGACCACCTCGGGTTTGGAGGCGTCTTCGCGTGTCAGCATGGGCACCACCTCGCAGTCGAGTGCGCCTAAATCCTTGAACACGGCTTGGTAGCTGGCCCACACCACATCGGGGACGCCACTGGCTGCCGTGATGAAGCGCAGCTTGGCGTTGGGCCCACCGCTGAGTTCTAGAAATTTGCGCAGAATGACACGGTCTTGTTGACGGTCTTCTGCGCCGCCAATGATGACCAAATGCCCTATTTTTTTGCTGGCATGTACGGTTTGTGCGCTGGCATCCATGGGCAGTGCTGCGCTGGCCAAGAGGGTTAACAAGAGGCGACGAGGGAGGGCAGTCATGTGAGTGGGTGAAGGTTCAGTCTTGGTCTAGCCATTGGCAAATGGGCTGCCATTGCTCCAAATCTTTGGCGACTTTGGACGGTGTGATGTCAAACAAGGACAAGCCATGCGCAGCCATGTGCAGGTAGTACTGCGTGTCGCGTAAATAGCTGAGCACTTGCACGTCCAGCGACTCGACGAATTTGCGCAAGTTGGCTGCAGAGATGGTGCGCGCATCCACACGGTTGCCAATCACGCGCACATCCGTGGGCAGGCCTTGGGTGATGCTGACGAGCTGTAGCAAGAAGTTCTGCGTGGCTTGCATGTCAAACAAGCTGGGCATGACAGGCACGATGACTTTGTCGGCTCGCAAAATCACCTCCTTCAGCCGCCAGCCGTGGATGCCGCCGGGGGTGTCAATCACCACATGGGTGGTGCCTTGCGGCGGCTTGGCGGTGAGGACCAAATCGGCCTCGTATTCCCAGGTGGAAATCTTGGGCAGCACCTCGGGGCGCTGCGTCAACCAAAGCTTGGAGGACTGTTGGGTATCGGCATCGCCCAGCATGACCTTGTGGCCTTGGCTGGCAAAGTAGCCAGCAATGTTGGTCGATAGAGTGGATTTTCCTGCGCCCCCTTTGGGGTTGGCAACAACAATGACTTTCATCGGGAGGCACTCACAGGCGGGCGAGTCGCGCAAGGGCGAGCTTCAAGGTCTCGTCTTTCTTGGCGTAGCAAAAACGTACCACGCGTTGGTCAAAACCATCGGCGTAGAAGGCGGACAGCGGAATGGCGGCCACGCCAATCTCAGAAGTGAGCCACTTGCAGAAGTCGGCTTCGCTCAAATCTTTTTCGGGCACGCCCAGCTTGTCGATGCGCACGCATTGGAAGTAGCTGCCCTCGGAAGGCAGCAGCTCAAATTTGGTATTGGCCAAGCCTTGGCGAAACAGATCGCGCTTGGCGGCGTAAAACGCAGGCAGTTGCAAATAAGGCTGAGGGTCTTTCAAAAACGCGGCCAACCCGTGCTGCACGGGCGTGTTGACTGTGAACACATTGAACTGATGCACCTTTCGAAACTCTGCGCTGTAGGCTGCAGGTGCTGCGACATAGCCAATTTTCCAGCCGGTGACGTGAAAGGTTTTGCCAAAGCTCGAGACGATGAACGCACGTTCAGCCAAGCCCGGAAAGCTCGAAGCGCTGAGATGTTGCAACGGCGCGTAGACCATGTGCTCGTACACCTCATCGCTGATGAGCACGATGGCGGTCGGGGCGAGCAACTCTTGCAGTTTGAGCATTTCCTCTCGTGTCCACACGGTGGCACTGGGGTTGTGCGGGCTGTTGACGATGATGGCGCGTGTCTTGGGCGTGATGGCTGCTGCAATTTTGTCGAAGTCAGGGCGGAAAGTGCCGGGGGTGAGCGGCACGCGCACGGCCACGCCGCCTGCCATGTCGATGTTGGGGATGTAGCTGTCGTAGCAAGGCTCCAGCACAATCACTTCATCGCCAGCGCGCACCACGGCCATGATGATGCTGAGGATGGCTTGTGTGGCGCCTGCCGTGATGGTGATCTCGCTCACGGGGTCGTAGCGGTGCTGGTACAGGGCCTCGATTTTGTCGGCCACCGCTTCACGCAGTGCAGGCACGCCAGTCATGGGCGGGTATTGGTTGAGGCCCTGTTGCATGGCGTCGCTCACGCAGCTCACCAGCTTGGGGTCGCAGTCAAAGTCGGGAAAGCCTTGGCCCAAGTTCACCGCATTTTTTTCAGCAGCCAAGGCCGACATGACAGTGAAAATGGTGGTGCCAATTTTGGGGAATTTGGTGTCGAGGTGTGGTGTGGTCATGGCTGCAAGTGGCTCAGAGGTCGTAGTCGACATGGCGCCCTTCGAGGGCTTTGAGAATGAGGTTTTTGTCGAGGCGGTCACTCAGCAAAGCTGCAAAGTCGTAGACAAAGTTGCGCAAATAAGCGCTGCGTTTGAAGGCGATGCGGGCGGTGTTTTTGCCAAACAGTTGGGCGCCGGGGCGTACCACCAAGTCGTCACTCAGGCCATCGCGCACCGCCATTTCGGCCACGATGCCAATGCCCAAGCCGAGCTGTACGTAGGTCTTGATGACGTCTGAGTCAATCGCTTCCAATGCAATGCGAGGGCTGAGGTGTTTGGTTGCAAACGCTTTGTCAATGCGTGTGCGACCTGTGAATGAGGGGTGATAGGTGATGAGCGGCTCGGCGGCGATGTCTTCCAAGGTCAGACGTGTTTTGGCTGCGAGTGGGTGTTTTTTAGGAATCACCAGCACGTGTTCCCACTCGTAACAAGGCAAAGTCACAAGGTCGGGGTAGTCGGCCAGCGACTCCGTGGCGATGCCGATCTCGGCCACTTCATCCAGCACCATTTGTGCCACTTGGGCTGGGGCGCCTTGGTGCAGGCTGATGCTCACATCGGGGTAGTTCTCACGCAGCTTGGAGACCGGAATCGGCAGCACATAGCGCGCTTGGGTGTGTGTGGTGGCGATGGAGAGCGTGCCGCTGTTTTGGTTGCTGAACTGCTCGCCAATGCGTTTGAGGTTACCCACTTCGCGCAAGATGACTTCAATGCTGCGCAGCACATGTTGGCCGGGTTCGGTGACGCGTTTGAGGCGTTTGCCGTGGCGCGAAAAGATTTCAATGCCCAGTTCTTCTTCGAGTTCGATGATGGCCTTGGACACCCCGGGTTGAGAGGTGTGCAGGGCTTTGGCGACTTCGGTGAGGTTGAGGTTGCGGCGTGCAGCCTCTTGAACAAAGCGGAATTGATGCAAATTCATAGGCGCAGATTATGCCTTGGGCATCTAAAGAACTGATTCCTTATGCTTTTGATGGGGCTAGTGCAATGTTGGCAATGAGGTCTAGCAACGCAGGGTGTTCGCCGATGGCCTTCTGGCAAGTGATGCTCAGTGTGGGGTGTGCCGTTTGGATGTCCAGCATCAGTTGTGGCAAATCTTCCCGAGCGTGGCGGCCTACACCGAGAAACATGGGCACCACGCACAGGCTGCTCGCACCCGCTGCCGCAAGCTCGGCCGCCACGGTGGGCAAATCAGGGGTCGTCAATTCAAGGTAGGCGCAGCGCACCAGCGTGTCAGGGGACTGTTGTGCAATGCGTTGAGCGACCGCTTGGATCGGTTGGTGCCACAGGGGGTCACGTGAGCCGTGGGCAAATAAAACAATGGCGTGCATGGTTTACTGACGAGCGACCAGCCACGCAAACGAGGCGAGCGAGGCGAGTGAATACAGCAAGCCCGGCGCAGCAGCGGCAAACCAAGGTGCCCAGTTGTTGATGTTGCCAATGTAGCCAAACACGTTGTTCAACAAGAAGAAGCTGATGCCAGCCAAGACGCCGCCAAACAC
>JBEEJP010000017.1:0-16895 GCA_041169125.1 Pseudomonadota bacterium | reverse complement strand
GTCATGACGCCGTCGTCGGTGAGCAATTGACGGCAGTGGCTGTAAAACTCCGCACTGTCGAGCACGGGCGAGGCGGCTTCGTGGTCGTACAAGTCGACTTGCAAGGCATCAATCTGGCCACGCCAATGGTCGTGTTTGGCCACCTCTGCGGCGTCGCCCAACACCACTTGCAGTTTGGCGCTGTCGGCCGGTAACTTGAACCACAAACGACAGGCCGCCACCACTTGCGGGTTTAACTCAATGGCGGTGGTGGTCATGCGCAGGTGCTTGAAACAAAACTTGGTCAGTGCCGCTGCACCCAAGCCCAGTTGCATGGCGTGGCGCTTGCCCACTTTGTCGATGTCCACAAACAAGAGCCACGCCATCATGCGTTGCACGTATTCCAGATCAATATCGAACGGTTTTTCGATGTTCATCGAGCCTTGCACCCACGGTGTGCCTAGGTGCAGGTAGCGGGTATCGCCGTAGTCTGAGAAATTGACTTCTGGGAGTTGGAGTTTTTTCTTGGTTGCCATGCGTGTGTGTTTGTGTGTGTTTATGCCGCCATGCCTTCGACCACAAAGCGCACGCGCTTGTTGCCTTGCCACTCGTCGGCCTCTAAGCGAAAGGCCAAATGCGCTTTGGGTGGCAGCGGGTCGACGCGGCCAAACCAAATGCCATCGACGGGTTGGCCTTGGTGGCGCAGTTTGAGGGCCAAATGTTTTTCGCCCACCAAACGCTGGCCCAACACCTCCACCTCTTCGCTGAAGGTGGGCGGTGCAAAGCCTTGCCCCCAGACCTCGCGTGCCAAGGTGTCGGCCAGTTCAGGGCGGCGGTATTCGGGCAGCAGCGGACCGTCGGTATCTAAGCGGCGCTGCAAGGTGGCGTCGTCCAGCCACTCGTGTGCCACTTGTTGCAGGGCTGCTTCAAAGGTGGCGAGGTTGTCTTCTTCCAAGGTGCAGCCTGCAGCCATGGCGTGACCGCCAAAGCGCAACAACACCCCCGGATGACGCTTGGCCACCAAGTCGAGGGCATCGCGCAAATGAAAGCCGGGAATCGAACGCCCCGAGCCTTTGAGCTCGTGGCCTTTGCCCGCCGCTTGACTGGGCGCAAACACAAACGTGGGCCGGTGATGCAAGTCTTTGAGCTTGGCCGCCACGATGCCGACCACGCCCTCATGAAAATCGGGGTCGAACAGACACAGGGCCGATGGTGGTTCTTCTTCAGGGTCAAACATCTCCTGCGCCAGCTCTAGCGCTTGCTCGCGCATATCGCCTTCAATGTCGCGGCGTTCGCGGTTGATGCGGTCAAGCTGTGTGGCCAACGCTGTGGCGCGGCCCACATCATCGGTGGTCAAACACTCGATGCCCAACGTCATGTCCGACAAACGACCGGCGGCATTGATGCGCGGGCCAATGGCAAACCCAAAATCTTGCGACGTGCATTTGTCGCTTTGACGACCGGCTGCGGCAAACAAGGCGCTCATGCCTGCAGGCATTTGGCCTTTGCGCACACGCGCCAAACCTTGGGCCACCAAGCGACGGTTGTTGGCATCAAGCTTCACAACATCCGCCACCGTGCCCAAGGCCACCAAGGGCAGCAACGTGTCTAACTTTGGTTGTTGCTCAGCAGAAAACACACCACGCTGGCGCAGCTCTGCACGCAACGCCAAGAGCACATAAAACATCACGCCCACCCCCGCGAGCGATTTGCTGTCAAACGCACAGCCCGGTTGGTTGGGGTTGACGATGGCATGGGCCTCAGGCAACACCGCCGCAGGCAAGTGGTGGTCGGTCACGAGCACTTGCAAACCCAAAGCCCGCGCACGCGCAACGCCCTCGACGCTGGCAATGCCGTTGTCCACGGTGATGAGCACATCCGCACCACTGGCTTTGACGCGCTCAGCAATTGCAGGCGTGAGGCCATAGCCATCGACCACGCGATCGGGCACGATGTAGCTCACGCGCTGGGCCCCCAGCAAACGCAGGCCACGCCACGCCACGGCACAGGCCGTTGCGCCATCGCAGTCGTAGTCGGCCACGATGCAGAGTTGTTGGTTCGCTGCCATGGCATCGGCCAACAAGGTGGCAGCCGCTTCAATGCCTTTCAAGCCGGTGGGGGGCAACAGTTGCGCCAGCGACGCATCCAGCATCGCAGGATCTTGCACGCCGCGTGCCGCATACAAACGCGCCAGCAGCGGGTGCACGCCCGCTTGTTCAAGCGCCCAAATGCTGCGTGGCGGCATGTCGCGAGGTATGAATTGCATGGGTTTAGTCTTTCAACGGCGCAGCGGCCAACACGGTATCTAAAGAAGCAGGCGCCAAGCGTTGACGCACGCGCTGCCACAGCGAGGGTTGGGCGCTGTCGTACACATGAAATTCATGCTCGCCGCACAGCACCAAGCGCTGTGGCTCGCCCGCTGCCACACGCGCGAGCATGGGAGCAATGATCTGAGCATCGACGTGTTGCCAAGCCTCTAACCAACCGATCAGGTCTTGCTGCAAAGCGCTGTCGCGCAAGGTGTTGTCCACCCTCGGCTCCGAGGCTGTGGGCTGCGCGGCAGGCAAGGCGCCCGTGCCATGCACCCAAAACGAGTTGATGGCCCATCGACGCGACTCATTCACCGGGTGGGTGTAGAGCAGCATTTGCATTTCGTTTTGCAAGCGGCGCAGCAGTTGCGCCGCAGGGCTCAGCGGTGCCGTGGTGTGCCCCCCCACGAGCCAAGGGTCAATGTTGCGGCCAATCACACGCTCGAGCGAGGCGGTGGGCAAATCCACCCACAACGCCGATTGCGCCAACCATTGACCAGGCTTGTAGGGGTGCAGCGCAATGCCGTCTTCCGCAAAAAATGTGTGCATCGCTTGAAACAAGGTCGCGTCTGTCGCCTCGTCGATGTGCAAATGCGCAGGGTCGCCCAAGGTCACTTGACCATTGCTCACATGCCAGTTGCACAGACTGATGAACGCCCAACCGCCGGACGCTGCGTCAGCGCCCGCCGCGCACAGGCCACTTGCTGACGCCGCGTGTGCAGCGCTGGGCATGAGGCCATCTGCCACGTGCCAGCCCATGACGTGCGCCCAAGCGCGTTCGTGTGGCGGCGTCAAGCTGGCCAGCAAGGGGGCTTGCACCGGGTCGACCTCGACCGAGACACGCGTGGCACGCTTGAGCCAGTCGCACAAGTGCGGCAGTTGGGCTTGGGCCAATGCCGCGGCCTCAGGGCCCTGCAGGATCCACAACGCAAAGGGAATCAAGGTGGTGGCACGCCCAGCATGGGACGGCACAGCGCTCAGCACAGAAGTCATAGCCACCGATTGTCCGTGATGCGCTACGGGATAATGCAGACCACATGCAAAACACCTCGTCCCAACTTCCCTACGAACTGCTGATTGGCTGGCGTTACACCCGCGCGGGTCGCGTGTCCGGGCGCAATGGGTTTATTTCGTTCATCTCAGGCGTGTCCATGTTGGGCATTGCGCTGGGGGTGGCCGCGCTCATCATCGTGCTCAGTGTGATGAATGGCTTTCAAAAAGAAGTGCGCGATCGCATGTTGGCTGTGGTGTCGCACATCGAGCTGCTGGCCCCCGGCGGCGAAAGTTTTGCCGATGTCCAGGCACTGATCGCGAAAACAAAACGCAACACCGACGTGGTGGCCGCTGCCCCCTTTGTGTCGCAACAAGCGTTGATGGCGCGTGGCGAAGACATGCGTGGCGCCATGGTGCGTGGCATCGAGCCCGAAGCAGAAACACTGGTGAGCGACTTCACCTTGCAAATTCCCCCCAAGGTGCGTGACACCTTGGCGCCTGGCAGCTTTAACGTGGTGTTGGGCGGCGAGTTGGCCCTGTCCTTGGGTGTGCGTGTGGGCGACCCCATCACGCTGGTGGCGCCCGGCGGGCAAGTCACCCCCGCAGGCGTGATGCCTCGTTTGAAACAGTTGCACGTGTCAGGCATTTTTGATTCAGGCCATTACGAGTACGACGCCTCCTTGGCGTTGCTGCACATGGCAGATGCACAACGCATCTTCCGCTTGGAAGCGCCCACGGGCGTGCGCTTGAAAATCAAAGACAGCCAACACGCCCGCAGCGTGGCGGATGATTTGTCGGTGCAACTCGGCCCTGAGGTGATCGTGCGCGACTGGACGCGCCAAAACCGCACTTGGTTTGCCGCGGTGCAAGTGGAAAAGCGCATGATGTTCATCATCCTCACCCTCATCGTGGCGGTGGCCGCGTTCAACCTCGTCACCACGTTGGTGATGACGGTGACCGACAAGCGCGCAGACATCGCAATCCTTCGCACCTTGGGCGCCAGCCCCCAAAGCATCATGGCCATTTTTGTGGTGCAGGGTGCAACCGTGGGCGTGCTGGGCACGCTCAGTGGTTTGTTGTTGGGTCTTGGCGTGGCGTTCAACATTGACGTCATCGTGCCCGCGATTGAACACCTGCTGGGTGCGAGCTTTTTGCCACGCGACATCTACCTCATCAGTCGCATGCCGAGCGACCCACAAGCGGCAGACATTTGGCCCATTGCCATCATCTCGTTGGTGTTGGCGTTCTTGGCCACGATTTACCCCAGTTGGCGCGCCAGCCGTGTCAACCCCGCTGAAGCCTTGCGCTACGAATGAGGCCAGCCATGACACACCCCACACCGGTTCTCGTCGCACACCAACTCAGCCGCCGCTTCAGCGAAGGGTCGCTGGATGTGACCGTGCTGCAAAACATCAACCTCGCCGTGAACGCGGGCGAAACCCTTGCCATCGTTGGCTCATCGGGCTCAGGCAAAAGCACCTTGCTGCATGTGCTGGGCGGCTTGGACGCACCCACCTCGGGCAGTGTGTCCTTGATGGGGCAGCCGTTGGCGGGTCTGAGCGCGAGCGCCTTGGGCGATTTGCGCAACCAACACCTGGGCTTTGTGTATCAGTTCCACCACTTGCTGCCCGAGTTCAGCGCGCTCGACAACGTGGCCATGCCCCTGTGGATTCGCCGCATGGACCGCGCCGCCGCCAGCGCCCAAGCGCAGGCCATGCTCGAAGCGGTTGGCCTGGGTGAGCGCATTCACCACCGCCCAGCCGAGCTCTCGGGTGGCGAGCGCCAACGCGTGGCCATTGCCCGCGCCTTGGTCACACGCCCTGCCTGCGTGCTGGCCGACGAACCCACCGGCAACCTCGACCGCAACACCGCCGACCATGTGTTTGCCCTGATGCTGCAATTGGCCCGCGAGCACCACACCGCCTTTGTACTGGTCACGCATGACAACGCCTTGGCGGCTCGCTGCGACCGACAACTGCACCTCAACGCTGGGGTGCTGAAAAACCACTGAATCAGCCGTTGAACAAACGGCCACGCGCGTTTTGTGTGATGGCGGCCACACACGGATGCGAAATCCGACGCTCAACCGAAACCGCAAAAAACTCTTCCACCAAATCGTTGCTGCGCCCCACCACTTCGACCCCGTATTGCGCCACGGTTTCTTTTTCCAAAATACCTGGAGCCATAAAAACGCCACGCCCTTCTCGGCCAAATGCGGTCATCAACGCACCATCGTCAAACTCGCCGACCACACGCGGTTGAATTTTGTGACGCACCAACCAGCCATCGAGCTGCTGTCGCACCGACGAAGATGAACCTTGAATCAGCATGGGCGCATCGTGCAAGCACTGTGGAAACTGACCTTTCAATCTGGTGCGCAATGCCGGCGTACAAAAAAAGCTCATCGGCGTGGTGCCCAAGGCGTGGTTGAACGCTTTCACACTGATGCGCTTGGACAGTGGCTCATCGGCAATCACCAAGTCGAGACGGTGCAAGGCCAATTGCGCCAACAAATCAGGGAACTTCCCTTCACTGCCAATCAAACGCACAGGCTCTGCAATCGACAACGCAGGCTCCAACAATCGATATGCCACCGATTTGGCCACCGAATCCGCGACCCCCACCCGAAACTCCAAGGTGCGTACGCCTGCTTGCGTGTGGGCCATGGCTGACTCCAGCTCAGAACCCAAAGCAAAAATGTCATCCGCATAGCTCAAAGCTTTGTGACCGTCTTCCGTCAACTCCAACTGTCGACCGCTTTTACGAAACAGCTTGCGACCCAAGCTCTCTTCCAACAATTTAATTTGCCCTGACAAGGTTTGCGGCGTGGTGTGCAGCTGCTCGCCCGCGCGCATGATGCCTCCAGCGCGGGCCGTGACCCAAAAATAGTAAAGATGCTTGAAATTCATACCGACTGAAACTTCGATTTTTTCGAATAAATAAATTAATAAATACGAATTTACACGAAGTAATCTTCTGCGTAAAGTGCATCGAAATCTGGCACGCAGCCAGTCAAAACCAAAGGAGAATTTATGCGTTTGAGCACCAAAAGTCGTTTTGCCGTCACAGCGATGATTGATTTGGGGTTACGTCAACACCAAGGCCCTGTCTCATTGGCCGCCATCAGCCAACGTCAACACATCTCGATCTCTTATTTGGAACAGCTGTTTAGCAAAATGCGTCTGCACGGCTTGGTAGAAAGCACGCGCGGCCCCGGAGGCGGCTACACCTTGAACCGTGATGCCAAGCACATCACCGTGGCCGACATCACGCGCGCAGTCAACAGTCCAGACGACACAGAACAGGTATCAGCCGAGGCTGAACAAAATGGCTACGTCTGCACAGATGAGTTATGGACACACCTGAATCAAAAAATGGAAGACCATATGCAGTCCATCAGCTTGCACAGCTTAGTAGGTGCACAACTGTCCAAAGCGGGCCCAGTCCAAACCACACCCTCACCTAAGCGAGGGGTCTTTGCCAAGAAACCCCAAGCGACGGAAATTCACACACATGTTCCCAACTCCGTTTTCGCGTTGGGCAACTTGCTTGCGAACAGTCATTAAGCCGCACCTAGCCGCCTCGACAGAGGCGACATCACTTCACCACGACCACGGGTGGCTTGGCGGAACTGACTACGCGTTGAGTGACTGAGCCCATCAACAGATCGGCCCAGCCACTGCGGCCTTTTGAGCCAATCACCACCATGTCAAATTTGCCGCTATTGGCCGTTTTAACGACCTCTTCGGCCACATGGCCTTGCTTGATGATGGCATCGTGCAACAGACCTTCCTTGTCTAGGTACTTGCGAGCCGATTTCAAATCGCTGTCGCTCACGGCTCTTAGGTAATCATCAATTTCAGCCTTGCCTACAATTTTTTGGGCATGGCGAAGCCCATGATCATCATGCACATTGACCAAGGTGATGCGGTCTTTGGTACGTAATGCAACAGCCAACTTGGCGGCATACTTGACGGCATTCAACGATGATTTAGAACCATCCACGGCGACCAAAATTCTCATGACAACTCCTTGTGGTTTGGGTCAGTATCCAGCACATACATCGCCTTTTCTTTGACTTTCATCAACCTTGTGACAAGCAGCTTCATCGACACCCACGCCCACTTAGACGCCGCAGAGTTTGACGCTGACCGTGCAGGCGTGCATCAGCGTGCCCGAGCTGCAGGCGTGGCCACCTGTGTGATTCCTGCGGTACACGCCGCCCACTTTGAAGCGGTGCGTGTGTTGGCCCATGCACAGCACGACGCCTACGCACTCGGCATCCATCCGCTCTACACCCCGCACGCCACCCAAGCGCATGTGGCGCAGCTCGATGCCCTGTTGCACACCTACCGTGATGACCCACGCTTGGTGGCCGTGGGTGAAATTGGGCTCGATGGTTTTGTACCCGCACTCAACACACCGGACGCGCTCGCCCAACAACAACAGTTTTACAAGGCCCAACTCCAGCTTGCGCAACGCCACCAGTTGCCTGTCATCTTGCACGTGCGGCGCAGCGCAGACCTGTTGCTCAAAGGTCTGCGTGACACCCCCGTGGTGGGAGGGATTGCGCATGCGTTCAATGGCAGCATGCAGCAAGCCCAAGCGTTCATTGACTTAGGTTTCAAGCTTGGCTTTGGCGGCGCACTCACCTATGACCGCGCCCTGCAATTGCGCCGCTTGGCCACCGAGTTGCCACTCTCAGCCATCGTGCTCGAAACGGACGCACCCGACATTCCCCCGCATTGGCTCTACACCACCGCCGAGCAACGCGCCGCAGGTCAGCCCCAAGGCCGCAACGAACCTGCCGAGCTACCGCGCATCGCGCAGGTGCTGGCCGATCTGCGAGGCATCTCCTTAGAGGCACTGGCCCAAGCCACCTGCGCCAATGCACGCGAGGCCTTGCCACGCCTACAATGAAGGCGTGAGCACCTCCATCCTCAACGCCGACCTGCACTGCCACTCCGTCGTCTCGGATGGCACGCTCACGCCCGAGCAATTGGCCGCACGCGCCAAAGCCAATGGCGTTGAACTGTGGGCCTTGACCGACCACGACGAAGTAGGCGGCCAAGACCGCGCGCTGGCCGCCGCCCAAGCCAACGGGTTGAAGTACCTGACGGGCGTTGAAATTTCCATTACCTTTGCCAACAAAACCGTGCACATCGTGGGCTTGGGGTTTGACGCACACAACGCACAGTTGGTGAACGGCCTGCGCCAAACACGGGGCGGACGCGGCGAACGCGCGCAAGAGATGTCGGACGGTTTGGCCAAAGTCGGCATTCATGGCGCGTACGAAGGTGCCCTTCACTTTGCAGGCAACCCCGAGCTGATTTCACGCACGCACTTTGCACGTTTTTTGGTAGAGACCGGCGTTTGCCAAGACACCCACGAGGTGTTTCGTCGCTTCCTCACCGAGGGCAACCCCGGCTTTGTGCCCCACCGCTGGGCCACACTCAAAGACGCGGTGCAGTGGATTGTGCAAGCCGGTGGCATGGCCATCATTGCCCACCCCGCACGCTATGGCTTCACGCCCAACGAAGAGTTTGCACTCTTCACCGAATTCAAACACCACGGCGGCCAAGGCGTCGAAGTGGTCACCGGTAGCCACACGCCTGCCGAGTATGTGACTTACGCCGACATGGCCCAAGAGTTTCATCTCTACGCCTCACGCGGCAGCGATTTCCACAGTCCCGACGAGAGCCGCATTGACCTCGGCGTGTTGCCTTGGCTACCCGGTCAACTCACCCCGGTGTGGGACGCGCTCGCCCACCGCATCCAATAATGGCTCAGTTCCTTCAAGTTCACCCCGACAACCCACAACCCCGTTTGCTCAAACAAGCCGTGCAATTGCTAGAGCGCGGCGGCATCGTGGCCGTGCCCACCGATTCGAGCTATGCCTTGGTGTGCCACCTCGATGACAAATCAGCCGTGGAGCACATGCGTCGCATTCGCCAAGTGGATGAGAAACACCACCTCACCCTGATGTGCCGCGATTTGTCAGAGCTGGCCAACTACGCGCGTGTGGACAACCGTCAATACCGTTTGCTCAAAGCCGCCACCCCCGGGGCCTACACCTTCATCTTGGAAGCCACCAAGGAAGTGCCCCGCCGCGTCAGCCACCCCCAGCGCAAAACCATCGGCCTGCGTGTGCCACTGAACAAAACCTTGCTGGACTTGCTCGAACTCCACGGCGCCCCCCTTTTGGCCACCACGCTCATCGCCCCCGGCGAGAGCGACCCGATGAACGATGCCGAAGAAATTCGTGACCGTTTCGAACACGACCTCGCTGCGGTGATTGACGCGGGGGCCTGTGCGCTCGAACCCACCACCGTGGTCGACCTCACACCGATGGACGGCGGAGGCGACCCCGAACTCATCCGTGAAGGCCGTGGACCTCTGAGCACTTTGGGCCTGTGAACGGCATCCAGCCTAGGCTCTGCGTGTGGCATGCGCCTATGGAATGAGACAATAGCGTTGTGAATTTCCCTGATCTGATTCAAACCATCCTGATTTATGCCTTGCCCGTGGTGTTTGCCATCACGTTGCATGAAGCCGCCCACGGCTACGTGGCCCACCTGCGCGGCGACAACACCGCTTGGATGATGGGTCGTGTGACGCTCAACCCCATGCCGCACATCGACCCCATGGGCACCTTGGTCATGCCCATCGTGTTGTTTTTGGCCACGGGCGGTAACTTTTTATTTGGCTATGCACGGCCTGTGCCTGTGAACTTTGGCCGTCTGAACCACCCCAAGCGCGACATGATCTGGGTCGCACTGGCGGGCCCTGCTGTCAACTTCATCCAAGCCTTTGTGTGGGCGTTTGCCATGTACGGCTTGATTGCCTTGGGCGTGGAAGAACGCTATTTCATTGAAGTTTGCAAAGCCGGTGTCAAAGTCAACGCCGTGATGTTTGCGTTTAATTTATTCCCCCTCCCCCCCCTCGATGGGGGTCGCATCTTGGTGGGCTTGCTGCCTTGGAAGCAAGCCGTGTGGTTGTCACGTGTCGAGCCGTATGGCTTTTACATCGTGATGGCCTTGGTGCTTTTGAAAGTCGTCGACACCTTGTGGATGATGCCCATCATGTCCCTGACCTTTGAGTTGCTGAGTCTCATGCTCAGCCCGTTTGAATTTTTACTGAAGCCTTGACTATGAAAGAACGCGTTCTCTCCGGCATGCGCCCCACCGGCGCTTTGCATTTGGGCCACTACCACGGCGCTTTGAAAAACTGGGTGCGTTTGCAGTCTGAGATGGACTGCTTCTACTTTGTGGCCGATTGGCATGCACTCACCACACACTACGAAAACCGCGAGGTGATTGAGAAGAACGTGTACGAGATGGTGATTGATTGGCTCGCCGCTGGCCTCGACCCCAACCAATGCACGATCTTTTTACAAAGCCGCATTCCCGAACACGCCGAGTTGTTCACCCTCTTGGCCATGGGCACACCGCTGGGCTGGTTGGAACGCGTGCCCACCTACAAAGACCAGCAAGAAAAGCTCAAAGACAAAGACTTGTCCACCTACGGCTTCTTGGGCTACCCACTGCTGCAAGCCGCCGACATCTTGATTTACAAAGCCAAGCACGTTCCCGTGGGCGAAGACCAAGCCAGCCATGTGGAGCTCACCCGCGAAGCCGCACGCCGCTTCAACCACCTGTACGGCCGCGAAACCAACGCCGAAGAAAAAGTGCAAGCCTCCTTGGCCAAGCTGCCCAAAGACAGCGTCAAGCGTTTTGAAAAATCACGCAAGGCCTACCAAGAAACCGGTGACGCCAAAGCCATGGAAGGTGCTTTGGGCTACATCGCCTCCGCCCCAGAGTTGGACGAGCAAGACCGCGAGCGCTTGAACGGTTACTTCAAAGGCACCGGCAAAATCATCTTGCCCGAGCCACAAGCCTTGCTCACCGAAGCGAGCAAGCTGCCCGGCCTCGACGGCGCAAAAATGAGCAAGAGCTACAACAACTCCATTGCCATTCGCGAAGACCGCGCCACCATCGAGCAAAAAGTCAAACGCATGCCCACCGACCCAGCGCGCCAAAAGCGCACCGATGCGGGCGACCCCGACAAATGCCCCGTCTGGCAATTCCACTTGGTCTACAGCAGCGAAGGCCAACGCCAATGGGTGGCGCAGGGCTGCAAAACCGCAGGCATTGGTTGCTTGGAGTGCAAGCAACCCATCATCGAAGCCATCTTGCTCGAACAGCAACCCATGCTCGAGCGCGCTGAGCCCTACATCAGCAATCCCAAAGTGGTACGCGACATCGTGGACGCGGGTACTGAAAAAGCATCCAAAACAGCACGTGAAACCATGCGCGATGTTCGCGCTGCAATGGGGCTAAACTACTAATATTGATTTAGGAGTAATAAAAATGAGTATGTACGTCATTGACGACCATCCGTTGGTACGCCAAGCCATTGCCATGTTGTTGCGCCGCATGCGTCCCGCCTCTAAAGTTGTTGAATTGGAAAAGTTCAGCGAATTGCAAGCTGCCATTATCAAAAACGGGGAGCCCGAGTTGTTTGTGCTCGACTTGTTACTCCCTGGCATCAAAGGCACCTCGGCCGTCAAAGACATCAAGACCATGTACGCGAGCGTGCCCTTGGCCGTGATTTCATCCATGCCCGCAGGCGAAGCGGAAGAAACATGTATCGAAGCCGGTGCCGACATTTACATCGAGAAGTCCACCCCAGCCAACGAAATTTCTGCAGCCATTCACGGTTTGTTTGCGGCCGAGCACGGTGACGAAGAACACGCCTTGGCCGTGGGCGAAACCAAGTTGTCGAAGCGCCAAAAACAACTCATCGTCATGCTCGACCGTGGTTTGAGCAACCGCGACATCGCTGCCGAGTTGGACATCAGCGAACACACCGTCAAGGTTCACTTGTGGCGCTTGTTCCGCCGCTTGGACGTGAAGAGCCGCACACAAACGCTGCACTTTGCGCGCACCAACGGTTTGCTGTAAACGGTTGATTTAACCGACGCACCCCAAAAACCAAAAGCCCCGCAGTGTTCGCTGCGGGGCTTTTTGCTTAGTGAGGCATGCGCGGCCATGAAAGTGTTGCAACGCCAAAGTGTTGCAACGTCAAGGCGAGGCTTGCAAAGTGTCGCGCACCATCAAGTTCAAGCCCTTGGCCCCGGGCTTCACAGGGGTGAGGCTCACGCCATAGTCACCCGGTTGTGCCGTGGCTTGGCCACTCTTAGAAATGCGCACGCGCACCGTCACCTCTTCCATGCCCGAGAGCTTGGCGTTGGGGCTCATGGCCATGCTGTCATCGAGGGTGAAGTCCAGCGGCAATTTGTCTGCGGTGGTTCGCAAAATGGCAATTGGCATGCGCGACCCCGTGACGGGGGTGGCGTACACAAACACGGTGTCCGTGGGTGCAACCAAGCCCTGGAGTTCTTTCACCAAGGTCACTCGACCGCTGATGCTGCTGGCTGCCAGCGCCGCTTTGTTGGCGGGCAACTCGGGGGCAGCGCGTGGCGGAATGGCCGGCAAGCCCATTTTGTCGCGGGCTTCGGCAATGGCGCGGTCCAGCTCTGGGGCGTCAGGTGAATCGGCAGGCACCACTTCGCGCGCGCGTTCCCAATAACGCAAAGCGGTATTGAAATTCATCTCTGCATACGAGGCACTGCCCGCCAAGAACAAGGCATTGAGGTGGTGCGGGTCGGCCGTCAACACACGTTGAATGATGGACCACGGCTCGCCCGCAAAGCTACCGCCGTTCTTTTGGGCCAGCACTTCGGCACGTTCGATCGACAGGTTGTCATCTCGGCTCAAGGTCAGGGCTTTGGCATACGCTTCGGCCGACTCTTCATAGTGCGCACGCGCACGTTGCACGCGACCGAGCATGACCCAACCCTCCATGCTGTTGGGTTCGTCTTGCAAACGACGGGTCAGCGCAATCGCCATCTCTGTCAGCTTCTCTGGCGTGACCTCTGCCGAGGCATCGGTGCCTTGCGTCAAAGCGCGAGGGTCCAGCGCAGCTGGCGCACCTAAGACGCTGTACATCAGCAGAGAGGCCACAGGCACAACAAACACCAGCAAGCCAATGCTCAGCCACGGCTTGCGCCACACCGCGACGGCATGTGAGGCGGACGACTGGGGCGCATCGGCCACGCTCGCATCGCCCACATCGGCCAACAAACGTTCAGACAACTCATCACGCGCGGCTTTAAGCTCTTCGTAGCTGAGGTTGCCCATCACGAATTCGCGGTCGAGTTCGGCCATTTGATCGCGGTACACCGCAGCATTGGCTTGCGCAGGATCGTTGACAGCGTCAGCTTGGTGTGCAGCCACACGTGCGCCCTGTTGTGAGCCGCGCCACAGCGCCACACTCAACACGAGCAAGACCACCGCGATCAACGCGATGGCGGCATAAATGAAAGCGATAGCGGGATTCACATCAACCTTTCAACAGTTGCTTGGCGCGCTCACGCGCTTCGTCGCTCAACACGGCAGGGGCAGCCAAGGTTTGGCGTTGGCGCAAATACAGGCCCAAGCCAAGAGCCGCCATCACGAACAACAAGAAGGGGCCAAACCACAACACCCATGTCAACGGCTTGACCTCAGGGCGGTAGAGCACAAAGTCGCCATAACGGGCGACGAGAAAGTCTTTGATTTCTTGGTCAGACTTGCCTGAGCGAATCAGCTCACGCACCTCGCGGCGCAAATCATCGGCCAGCTCGGCGTGCGAAGACGCCAAGGATTCGTTTTGGCACACCAAGCAACGCAGCTCTTGCGAAATGTCCACCAAACGCGCTTCCAGTTGGGGGTCTTCGGCCATCAGCGGTGCTTCACGCCCCGCCATCAAGCCTGCAGACGCCACAGCTGCGGGCTGCGGCGCCAGCGACGTTGCCGTGGCTTGTGCAAAAGCCACAGGCGACAGACACCCCAACACCATCGACACGCTGAGTGCCACTGCACCATTCATCCAAGCACGTGTCATGATTTGTTCAACTCCGCAATCAAGGGCAAGATTTTTTCAGCCAGCAAAGCGGGCGACACCGCCCCCACAAACTTGTAGCGAATCACACCAGCCTTGTCGATGACGTAGGTTTCGGGCACGCCATACACACCGTAGTTGATGCCCACACGACCATCCATGTCCATCACCGAGGTCACATACGGGTTGCCATGGCGCTTGAGCCACACCTCGCTACGCTCACGTGCGAGCTTGAGCTTTTCATCAAACGGCGCTTTGTACGCCGGGTCTTGCGGTTGAATTTCTTTGTAACTCAAGCCCACGATGGGGACTTGGTTTTTCTCAGCAAAGGCCACCAGCACCGGATGCTCTTCACGGCACGCCACACACCACGTGGCCCAGACATTGAGCATCCACACTTGGCCCTGCATGTCAGAGGGCGAGAACTTGGCATCGCCCCCTTCCAGCGTGAACAAGGTGAAATGCGGCGCAGGCTTGCCGATCAAGGGCGAGGGAATGTCGCGAGGATCGCGCTTCAAGCCCACGGCCAAAAACGCCACCAAGCCGATGAACAACACCAGCGGAATCAAGACTTTTTTCATTTACGGTATCTCCGGTCCAACGCGGCCAAGAGCCCCCCCAACACCATCAACACAACGCCCCCCCACAGCCACGGCACAAAGGGCTTGTAGTACACGCGCATGCTCCACTCGGTACGTGCATCGTCCAGTGGCTCGCCCAGCGACACATACAAGTCGCGCATGAAGCCAGAATCAATGCCCGCCTCGGTCATGGGCATGGCTGACGAGAAGTAACGGCGTTTTTCGGGCTGCAAGATTTCAATGATTTTGTCGTTGCGCAGCACTTGCACATCCGCGCGCACGGCCTTGTAGTTGGGGCCGCGCACTTCGTCGAGTGAGTTGAGGCGGAAGGTGTAGGGTGCGATGGTGACCACATCGCCAATTTGCATGCGCACATCGCGCTCCACCTCGTAGCTCTTCACGCCTGTGATGCCAATGACCAGCACCGCCATGCCAAAGTGCGCGATGTGCTGCCCCCAAAACGAAGCCGCAATGCGACCGGGCTTGTTCACACGCTGCCACACCTGCTGCACAGTCCCCAAGGCCACCCACAGCCCCAAGAACAAACCAAACGCGGCACCGATGGACCACGCGCCCAAAGCAAAGGGCAACACCAACGCCAAGCCCACCGCGACGGCCAACGTCCAGCGCAGTTTGAGCGCTATCTCGCGCACATTGGCTTCACGCCAACGCGCCACCGAGCCGGGAATGATGAGAAACACCACCGGCACCAACAGCGGTGCAAACACGGCATTGAAATACGGCGGCCCCACCGAGAGCTTGCCCAAGTTCAACGCGTCAATGATGAGGGGGTAAATCGTGCCCAACAACACCGCCGCCGTGGCCACCACCAGCAACACACTGTTGGCCAACAAAAACGATTCACGCGACACCAGCTCCATGCGGCCACCCAAAGCCACGCGCGGTGCACGCCATGCAAACAAGGTGAGCGAAGAGCCCACCACCACGGCCAAAAAGATCAAGACGAACACACCGCGCTTGGGGTCCGATGCAAACGCGTGCACCGACGTGAGCACGCCCGAGCGAACCAAGAACGTGCCCAGCAACGACAACGAGAACGCGGCGATGGCCAACAACACCGTCCACGCCTTGAAGCTGCCACGCTTCTCCGTCACCATCAACGAGTGAATCAGTGCCGTGCCCACCAACCAAGGCATGAGCGAGGCGTTTTCAACGGGGTCCCAAAACCACCAGCCGCCCCAGCCGAGTTCGTAATACGCCCACCAAGACCCCAGACCAATGCCAAAGGTGAGGAACATCCACGCCACCACCGTCCAAGGGCGTGACCAACGCGCCCAAGCGGCATCGAGGCGACCACTCATCAACGCGGACACCGCAAACGCAAAGGCGACCGCCATGCCCACATAGCCCATGTAGAGCATGGGCGGGTGAATCACCAAGCCCGGGTCTTGCAACAAGGGGTTCAAGTCACGACCATCCAAAGCCGCAGGCAGCAAACGCTCAAACGGGTTGGAGGTGGTCAAGATGAACAGCAAGAAACCCACCGAAATCAAACCCAACACGCCAATCACACGGGCCACCATGTCGAGCGGCAAGCTGCGCGAGAACACCGCCACCGCCACCGACCACAGGGCCAGCAACAACACCCACAGCAAGAGCGAACCTTCGTGGCCACCCCACACCGCTGCAAATTGGTAAGGTTTGGGCAACAAGGAATTGGAATGTTGCGCCACGTACTGCACCGAAAAGTCGTTGCCCAAAAACGCCGCAGCCAAGGCACCAAATGCAAAGGCCACCAACACAAACTGCAAAGCTGCCGTGGGACGCGCCAACGACTGCAAAGTGACTTGCGTTTGCACATCGCGCACCAAAGTGCCGGCAATGGGCAACACCCCTTGCATCAACGCCACCACAGCCGCCAAGATGAGGGCGAAATGACCGAGTTCTGGAATCATGGTTTGACCTTCAAAGACTGAGCGGCTTTGCTGGCAGCGGCTTGGTCCATCGCATGCTGCGCTTCGGGCGGCATGTAGTTTTCATCGTGCTTGGCCAACACCTCGCTGGCCACAAACACACCGTCGTCACCCAACTTACCTTGCGCGACCACGCCCTTGCCTTCTTTGAACAA
>JBEEJP010000016.1:0-17691 GCA_041169125.1 Pseudomonadota bacterium | reverse complement strand
TCTGAGCAGGGAGAACTTGTGCGTGGCATGGGGGTTCGTTTGAAGCTCTTGCGCGACGGAGCGACGGCTGACGTACAGTTGGGCGACAACGCCAAATTTTTCCCCAGCGATGCGGCCTTGGCCAGTTGGATGGCTCAGGCACACGACGGACAATCACAGATCATTTACGAGTAACCCTTTATGTGGACCATTCCTACGCTCATGACGCTGGCTCGCATCGCGGCCATTCCGCTCATCGTGGGACTGTTTTATTTGCCCATTGAAACGGCAGAACGTAACTTGTGGGCTACGGTGATGTTTGTGGTGTTTGCCTTGACCGATTGGCTCGATGGCTACTTGGCACGCAAGCTCAACCAGTCGTCTGCCTTTGGCGCTTTCTTGGACCCTGTGGCCGATAAATTTTTGGTGTGTGCCAGTTTGTTGGTCTTGGTGCACTTAGACCGCGCCGATGTGTTGGTGGCGCTCATCATCATTGGTCGAGAAATTGCCATCTCTGCCTTGCGCGAGTGGATGGCACAAATTGGTGCCTCACGCAGTGTGGCCGTGCATGTGCTGGGCAAGCTCAAAACCATGGTGCAGATGGTGGCTATTCCATTTTTGCTGTACGACGGCACCTTGTTGGGTGTGATCGACACGGCCTTGTGGGGCACGGTGTTGATTTGGATTGCAGGCGTCTTGACCGTTTGGTCCATGGTGTATTACCTGCAAAAGGCTTGGCCTGATATCTTGGACCACGCCAAATAATGACGAACGATCGCAACGAAGCATGGTTACGTGCCATGCCAGTGGTGTTTGTCTTGATCTGGAGCACGGGCTTTATCGTGGCGCGCTACGGCATGCCCAATTCGCCGCCCTTTACCTTCTTGCTCTGGCGTTACATCTTTTCACTTTTGTGTTTTGTGTTGTGGGTCAAATGGGCGCGTGTGCCTTGGCCGCAGGGGCGGGCGCAGTGGTGGCATCTGGCTGTCACGGGTGTGTTGATGCACGCGGGTTATTTGGGCGGCGTATGGGCCGCGGTCAAAGCGGGCATGGGCGCAGGTTTGACTGCTTTGATTGTGGGCTTGCAGCCGGTCATCACGGCCATTTGGTTGTCTGCACGTGGCGGCCATGTGTCACGCCGTCAATGGCAAGGTCTGGCGCTGGGCTTTGTGGGGTTGGCGATGGTGGTGTCGCGCAAACTCGAAGGCGGGATTGAAGTCACGCCCTGGAGCTTGACCATGATTCTCATGGCGCTGGTGTCGATCACTACGGGCACGCTGTATCAAAAACGTTTTGTGCAGCCCTGTGATGTGCGCAGTGCCAATGCAGTGCAGCTCATGGCTGCCTATGTGGTGACCTTGCCTTTGGCCTTGATGGAGGCTGAGCCCGCCTTGTGGAATGCTGAGATGTCGTGGGCCTTGGCGTGGTCTGTGTTGGCCCTGACCTTGGGCGGCAGCTCGTTGTTTTATATCTTGATTCAACGCGGTGCAGCGGCCTCTGTCACCAGCCTCATGTACCTCGTGCCGCCCACGACGGCGGTGATGGCTTGGATCTTGTTCAACGAACCCATCACCTTGGTGACGCTGGCAGGGATTGCCGTGACGGCGGTGGGGGTGAGTTGGGTGGTTCGTCCGGCCTCAAGGCGCTGAGTTTTTCCAAGGTTCATGGCGAAACCGAGACGCTAAAAAATCTTGCAGCAGACGAATGCGCGCGGGCAATTGCGAGCGGTAGGGGGCGAGCCAATGGATGTCTGCGTCATACATCGCGTATTGGTCCAGCACGCGAACCAATTGACCTGAAGCCAACTGTGGCGCAATGTCCCACAAGCTTCGCAGCATGATGCCTTGGCCTGATAAGCACCAATCTCTCACCATCTCGCCTGAGTTGCTGGAGAGTGGCCCTTTCACATTGACGTGTTGCACGCGCGCGGGCATGCGCGCTGTACGTTGGGTGCTCAGTCGCCAATGGTCAAAGCGTTGACCTTGGCCGGTGTCCCCGCCGTTCTCACGCACCACCAAACACGCGTGTGAAGCCAAATCCTCCAGCGTGGTGGGGGTGCCGTGTTGGGCGAGGTAGCTGGGGGCCGCCACCAGCACACGTTGGTTGGTGGCGAGCTTGCGAGATACCCATTGCGCCGCGATGTGTACGGGTGGATGCCATAGCCAAATGGCGGCGTCGAAGCTTTCGTTGGCCAAGTCTGGGAGTTGCTCGCAGAGTTGCAAATCTAAGCGAACGGACGGGTAACGTGCATGAAATTCGGCCAGCAGTGGCCCCAACCACAGGCGACCAAAGCCAAAGCTGCAGGCGATGCGGATGGTGCCCGAGGGCTCGCTTTGACGCTCGCGCAACTCGTCTTCTAGGGCAATAAACCCATTCAACAATTCTGCGGCTCGGTCGCACAAGGCGTGCCCCTCTGTGGTGGGGCTGACGCGACGGGTGGTGCGTTGAAACAGGCGTACGCCTAAGTGACTCTCAAGCGCAGAGAGCCGCTTGGTCACGACGGGAGGGGTCAGTTGCAGCGCACGCGCTGCTTTGACCAAGCTGCCGTGCAACCGAACAGCCAATACCAACTCTAAATCTGAACGGTCCAATTGATGCCTTAATGGAAATAATGGATTGCTGAATTATTGCTTTTTTGAGGGGTAAGCTTTGGCTATGTTGAATGCATTCAAACCCGTGACTGTCCAACGCCATGGCGTGCAACTGCACAGCCGTGTAGCAGGGGAGGGACCGCCCGTGTTGCTGCTGCATGGCCATCCTCAAAGCATGGCGATGTGGCACCGTGTCGCGCCTGTATTGGCACAAACGCATCGCGTGGTGCTGATGGATTTACGCGGCTACGGTGATTCATCACGCCCAGCGGCAGACCCCGAACATGTGAACCACAGCAAACGAGAAATGGCGTTGGATGCAATGGCTGTGATGCAACAGCATGGCTTTGAGCGCTTCGATGTGTTGGCCCATGACCGCGGTGCGCGGGTGGCCCACCGTTTGGCGGTAGATCATCCGCAGGCGGTGCAGCGTTTGATGCTGCTCGATATCGCCCCCACGTTGGCGATGTACGAACACACCAGTGAAGCGTTTGCACGCGCGTATTGGCATTGGTTTTTCTTGATTCAACCTTCGCCGTTGCCCGAGGCATTGCTAAACGCAGGGCCAGCGCAATATGTGCGCAGCGTGATGGGCAGCCGGCATGCGGGGTTGGCCGCTTTTGCACCTGAGGCTTTGGCTGAGTATGAGCGGTGTGCGCAAGTGCCGGGAACTTCGGTTTCTATTTGCGAAGACTACCGAGCCAGTGCCACGATTGATTTAGAGCACGACCGAGCCGATGTGGCGGCAGGGCGAAAACTGACGCAACCGCTGCGCGTGTTGTGGGGTCAACACGGCGCTGTGGCGCGTTGTTTTGATGTGTTGTCCTTGTGGCGAGAGCGTGCGCTGGCTGTGTCGGGGCAGGCGTTACCTTGCGGACATTATTTGGCTGAAGAGTTGCCTGAGCAGGTGACGGCTGAAGCCCAAACTTTTTTCACTGTTTAATTTTTAGGAGCATCTCATGGGTCAAACACATCGTATTGCTGTCATTGCGGGTGACGGCATTGGCAAAGAGGTCATGCCTGAGGGCATTCGTGTCATGGATGCGGTGGCTCGCAAATTTGGCATTGATTTGAAGTTTGATCACTTCGATTTTTCGAGCTGGGACTATTACGAGAAGCACGGCAAGATGCTGCCCGACGATTGGAAAGACCAAATCGGTGGCCACGATGCTTTGTACTTCGGTGCTGTGGGTTGGCCCGACAAGATTCCGGATCACATCTCGCTGTGGGGTTCGTTGCTCATGTTTCGCCGCGAGTTTGACCAGTACATCAACCTGCGACCTGCACGTTTGATGCCCGGCATCATCGCGCCGGTGGTGCGCCGCGATGGCACGCCACGTGAGCCGGGTGAGATTGATATGTACATCGTGCGCGAAAACACTGAAGGCGAGTACTCCAGCATTGGTGGGCGCATGTACGGTGGCACCGAACGCGAAATCGTGATGCAAGAAACGGTCATGTCACGCATTGGTGTGGACCGCGTGTTGAAGTTTGCGTTTGAGTTGGCGCAAACCCGTCCGAAAAAGCACCTGACCAGTGCCACCAAGTCCAACGGCATTGCCATCACCATGCCTTACTGGGATGAGCGTGTGGCAGAGATGGCCAAGCACTATCCGGACATCAACGTCGATAAATTCCACATCGATATCTTGACCGCGCATTTTGTGCAGCGCCCGGACTTCTTTGATGTGGTGGTGGCCAGCAATTTGTTTGGTGACATCTTGAGTGACTTAGGCCCCGCGTGTACCGGCACGATTGGCATCGCACCCAGCGCCAATTTGAACCCCGATCGCAAGTTCCCTTCGTTGTTTGAACCTGTGCATGGTTCAGCGCCAGATATCGCAGGCAAAGGTATTGCCAACCCCATTGGTCAAATTTGGTGTGGCGCGATGATGTTGGAGTTTTTAGGCCACAAAGAGGCACACGATGCGGTGATGGCTGCGATTGAGAAGGTGCTTGATCCCAAGAGTGGTGCACCGAAGACACCAGACATTGGGGGTAATGCTAGTACTTTCGATCTTGGGCGTGCGATTGCCGAGGCTTTGTGATTTTTAGATTCAAAAAACGACTAGAATTCGTCCCTTGCTGTGTTGTGCAGTGTTTTCAAAACAAGGCACTCGGGTGACACATCCACAGCAGCTGTACATCGTGTGGGCTAGTAAACTGGCACCACCATTGACCAACATCACATCTCATTGAGAGGGGATTTTTGTGAATAAGACAGAACTGATTGAATACATCGCCAAGCACGCTGACATTTCTAAAGCAGCGGCCACTCGTGCACTCGAGTCCACCATCGGTGCTGTGAAGACCACCTTGAAAAAAGGCGGCACAGTTTCTTTGGTTGGTTTTGGTACCTTCGCGGTTGGCAAGCGTGCTGCTCGCACCGGCCGTAACCCACGTACAGGCGCAGCCATCAAGATCAAGGCTGCTAAGGTGCCTAAGTTCCGTCCAGGTAAGGGTTTGAAAGACGCCTTGAACTAATTGCGGTTTCGGTTGGGTGCTTAGCTCAGTTGGCAGAGCGGCTGCCTTACACGCAGTAGGTCGGCGGTTCGACCCCGTCAGCACCCACCACCCATTGAAAAGGCGAACTCAAAGGTTCGCCTTTTTTCTTGGCTTCTCTGATTTCACGATGAGTCCATCACATGTTTGATTTTGTTCGCAAGCACACACGGGTCATGCAATTTTTGCTGTTCCTGTTGATCTTCCCATCTTTCGTTTTGTTTGGCTTAGAGGGTTACAACCGCTTCCGTGAGGGCGGTGCCACCGTGGCCACGGTCGATGGTCACAGCATCACGCAAGCAGAGTGGGACGCTGCACATCGCAGCCAAATCGAACGCATGCGCAGCAATATGCCCAATGTGGACGTGAAGTTGTTTGACACGCCAGAAGCCAAATACAGCACGTTAGAGCGCATGGTGCGCGACCGTTTGTTGCAAGTCGCTGCGAATCACTTGCACTTAGGCGCAAGCGATGCACGCTTGGCGGCTGAGTTGCAACAAAACCCAACCATTGCGGCCTTGCGCCGTGCCGATGGCACTTTAGACATCGAACGCTACCGTCAATTGTTGGCGACACAAGGCATGTCCCCTGAGTCGTTTGAGGCGCAAGTGCGTGGTGATTTGGCGTCGCGTCAAGTCATGTCGGGTGTGGGGGTGACCAGCTTCAGTTCAGCGGCTTTGGCCGATGTGACTCTGAACGCGTTTTATGAACAACGCCAAGTCCAAGTGGCTCGTTTTGCACCCACGGACTTTGTGGGTCAAATCAATCCCACAGATGCAGAGTTGGAGGCGTATTACAAAGCCAACCCCGATAAGTTCCAGTCGGCTGAACGTGCTGACATCGAATACGTGGTGTTGAATTTAGCGGCTGTGCAAAAAGACATCGTGGTGCCAGAGGCTGAACTCAAGACCTACTACGAACAAAACTTGGCCCGTTTGGCCGATTTAGAAGAGCGTCGTGCCAGCCACATTCTGATCAATGCAGACAAAGGCGCGTCCGCTGCCGAACGCGATGCCGCACGTGCCAAAGCACAAGCGCTGTTGGCTGAAGTGCAAAAGTCACCCAACCAGTTTGCTGAGCTGGCCCGTAAAAATTCACAAGACTCAGGCTCTGCGGCCAAAGGCGGCGACTTGGATTTCTTTGGGCGTGGCGCCATGGTCAAGCCGTTTGAAGAGGCCGCGTTTGCTTTGAAAAAGGGTGAGACCAGTGGCATTGTGGAAACAGAGTTTGGCTTTCACATCATCCGTGTGACGGACATCAAGCAGCCCGAGCAAAAAAGCTTTGAGTCGCAACGTGCCAAGCTCGAGCAAGAAGTGCGCACCCAATTGGCGCAACGCAAATTTGCCGAAGCAGCAGAGCAGTTCACCAACATTGTGTATGAGCAAGCCGATAGCCTGAAGCCTGTGGCCGATCGCCTGAAGTTGGAGGTGCAACACGCCAGCAACTTAGGGCGTGATGCGGTGGCGGGCACCACAGCGGCGAATAACCCCAAGCTCTTGGCTGCCGTGTTCTCTCAAGATGCGATCGAGAAAAAGCGCAACACCGAAGCTGTGGAGTTGGCGCCCAATGTGTTGGCCGCCGCACGTATCACCAGCTACAGCCCAGCGCGTACCTTGCCTTTGGAAGAAGTGAAGGCGCGTGTGCGCGAACAGGTGCTGACGCAGCTGGCCACAGCGCGTGCGCGTTCAGAAGGTGTTGCCAAATTGGCCGAGTGGAAGGCCAATCCAGATGCGGCTAAATTGCCTGCTGCGACGGTTGTCTCGCGTGAGTCCAAACAAGCGCAACCCTCAGCGTTGGTGGAAGCTGCTTTGCGTGCCAGCACACAAACTTTGCCAGCTTGGGTGGGCGTGGATTTGGGCGCCAGTGGGTATGCCGTGGTGAAGGTTGAAAAAGTGCTGCCACGTGATGCGTCTAACGCAGCGGGCTTGGCGCGTGAACGTGACCAATACGCGCAGTGGTGGGCTTCCGCAGAAGGATTGGCTTATTACAAGCTATTAAAAGAAAAGTTCAAGGCCGAAATCAAAATAGCTAGGTTATAATTTCGGCTTCTACGGTGGCTGTAGCTCAGTTGGTAGAGTCCAGGATTGTGATTCCTGTTGTCGTGGGTTCGAGCCCCATCAGCCACCCCAAAAATTAAAAAGGGTTCCCAATGGGAACCCTTTTTTCATGGGTGTTTCGCTTTTACCAAGTGCCAATGTTGGGCATGTCCACCCAAGGCGCTTGGGGGGCCAAGGTCTCGCCTTTTTGCAGCAACTCAACCGAGATGTCGTCGGGCGAGCGCACAAAGGCCATGCGGCCATCGCGCGGTGGGCGAAGTAGGGTCACGCCATGGGCCTGTAGTTTTTCGCACATCGCGTAAATGTTGTCGACCGCGTATGCCAAATGCCCAAAGTTACGCCCGCCGGTATAGGTCTCGGGATCCCAGTTGTAAGTCAGCTCCACTTGTGCCTCTTCATCGCCGGGGGCCGCCAAGTAAACCAAGGTGAAACGTCCTTGTGGGTATTCGTTGGTGCGCAGCACCGTCAGGCCCAAGGCATCGCGGTAAAAGCGCAAAGAGGCCTCAAGATCGGTCACACGGACCATGGTGTGTAAATATTTCATGCCTCTATTTTTACCGTGTT
This sequence comes from Pseudomonadota bacterium, assembly GCA_041169125.1. Lineage (GTDB taxonomy): Bacteria > Pseudomonadota > Gammaproteobacteria > Burkholderiales > Burkholderiaceae_C > Limnohabitans. The sequence goes on along the minus strand of JBEEJP010000016.1, from coordinate 9,998 downwards.
GTCGCTTTGATTTTTCGCTTGCGCTAATATGCCCGAACGACTTGAGGATATTTGATGCAGTTACGTTTCGTAGTAATCTTGATGGCGCTGGGGTGGGGCATGCTTGCTCACGCTGAGGATTACAAAATCAAAGTGGATGTGTTGCAGCAAGGCCCCGTGTTTCATACGCAAGCCAGCTTTTATTTGCCATTGAGTGTGTGTCAGGCCTATCGCTACTTGACGGATTACGATGCGGCAACCCAAATTCCTGGTGTGGTTGCATCAACGAGCACACGTACGGATGTCAACAAAGTGCGTGTAGAGCGCTTGCTGCAAGAGCGTATTTTGTTTTTTCCCATCAAGATGCGCATGGTGCTGGATGTCAGCGAGTTGCCGCAGCAGGGCACGGATTTTGTGCAAATCAGTGGCGAGGCCAAGTCGTACAAAGGCTCATGGCGTTTGGCGCCAGAGGGGGCGGGCACGGTGTTTCAGTACCGTACCGAGTCTGAACCGGATTCATTTTTGCCTCAGGCGGTGATTGAGTACTTCATCAAGAATCGACTCAACAGCAGCTTTGAAGCCATGGCCAAGGCTGGCGCTCAGCGCGCCAAGCAGCCCTGTTGAGTGAAGGCGAATTGGCGGCGTCTGTTATCTGTGTGTGGGTAACCAAGCCAAACCATCATGTGTGCCATTGGGCACAGCGCCGCGTGCAGGGCGGTATTCGCAACCAATCCAACCGTCCCAGCCACAGGCTGCAGACACTTCGTCAATCACGCCAAAGAGGTAAGGGTGGTTGAGTTCACCTAAGTCGGGCTCATGGCGCATGGGCACGCCTGCAATTTGAAAGTGGCCGACGCGTCCTGTGGGTAGGTAGTGGCGAATTTTGGCGGCCAAGTCGCCTTCCATGATTTGGCAGTGGTAGAGGTCCATCTGTACTTTGACATTGGATGCACCAATGTGCTGAACGATGTGGTGCGCTTGCTCTTGGTAGTTCAGGAAAAAACCTGGCATGTCTCGGGTGTTGATGGGTTCGATCAACACATCGCGGCCAGACTTTTGCGCTTGTGAGGCTGCCCATGCGATGTTTTGAATATAAGTTTTTTCCAGCGTGGCCATGTCCATGCCTGTGGGTTTCAAACCAGCCATGACATGGATGCGCGGGCAGTCCAGTGCCTCGGCATATTCCAACGCTTTCAAAAAACTGGATTGAAACTTGTTTTCGCATCCGGGCAAGCAGGCCAAACCACGCTCGCCTGCATCCCAGTCACCGGGGGGGGCATTGAAGAGCACTTGCTGCAAGCCGTTGTCGCTCAAGCGTTGTTTGAGTTCATGGGCATCAAATGCGTAAGGGAACAAATACTCAACAGCTTTGAAACCGTCTTGGGCGGCTGCGGCAAAGCGGTCTAGAAATTCGTGCTCGTTGTAGAGCATGCTGAGATTGGCGGCAAAACGTGGCATGTTCAGAGTTTAATGAATGCTTAGGTATGATGTGTCATTCAAAGGAGTTTTCAGCATGGCGGATATCAACCCAACCAACAATAATCTCGTGATTGGCGAGGGCGTCACATTCAAGGGTTCTATCAGTGCCCCAGGCAAAGCGGTGATCAACGGCAATGTGTCTGGCGAATTGACGGCGGATGATTTGTTGATTGGCACCAAAGGCCAAGTCACGGGGGCCGTGCGTGCGCGTGAAATTGATGTGCACGGTGAGTTGAATGAAGACATCGTTTGTACAGAGCACTTGCTGATTCACAGCACAGGCAAAGTGTCTGGCACCTTGGAATACCACGAATTGGAAATCCAACGTGGCGGTAAATTCAAAGGCAATATGAATCAAAAATAATTGGTTCTGAGTTGTGACTCAAAACCGATTTTCCAATCGGCGTGAAGCTTTTTGGCGAGGTATCCATGATGCCTTGGGCGCGCCCGTTTTAGTTCTGTTTGCAGGCATGGTGGGCTTTGGTGCGATGGGGCATTCCCATGGCTTCAATGCTTGGATGACAGGTCTCACCAGCCTGCTGATGTTTGCGTTACCAGGTCAAGTGGTGATGTTGGAGATGTTCATTTCTGGCTCATCGTTGTTGGCGATTGGCTTTGCCGTGACGCTGACCTCTACACGTTTTGTCACCATGGTGGTGACGCTCTTTCCTCAACTCCATCGACGTGATCGCAACCCGCTGTTGTATGTGTGGGTGCATATCCTGGCCATGACGGCATGGGCCGTGTCGATGCGTGAGTTTCCTTCGATTGCACCCAAGCACCGTTTGAGTTACTTCATCGGCTTGGCCTTGCCGTGTTGGTTGATTTCTCCCCTCGGTACGGTGCTGGGTTACTTTGTGGCGGGTTGGGTGCCTCCTGCTGTGACCTTGGGTTTGGTGTTCATCAACCCCTTGTTTTTTTTACTCACCTTCACCGAGGTCAAGCCGTGGGTGAATCGCATCGCGATTGGCTTGGGGTGCATCTTCGGCCCCATGTTTTATGTGTGGGATGCCGATAGCAGTTTGTTGTTGACGGGGGTCGTGGCCGGGTCTTTGGCCTATGGCGTGGATCGTCGCTGGCTGCGCGCTCGACCTGTAGAGGTGAAGCCATGAGTGCGGACATGCAAGGGTGGGGCGTTTGGCTGGCGCTGAGCGCAGCTTGTCTCGGAACCTATCTTTGTCGCGCCGCAGGTGTGAAGCTTTCAGGCCACATCCACCAAGACAGCGAGGTATTTCGCTGGCTCTCCGCTGTGACCTATGCCATGGTGGCCGCTTTGACGGTTCGCATGATCGTCATGCCCTTGGGGTTGCTGGCCACCGTGCCTTTGTGGTTGCGTGTGTTGATATGCGTGTTGAGTCTGATGGTGATGGTGTCTCGCCCTCAACGTCGCTTGGTGCCCGCATTGCTGACGGGGACACTGTTGATGCTGGCATACGGCGTCTTTCGCGCAAGCCCTTAGTTTGTCAGGCTTGCCGCTGGGTACACCTACAATTCGTGCGCAACCCTAAGGCACCATGAACATCCTGATTTCGAACGACGACGGCTTTCAAGCCCCGGGCATTGTGGCCCTGTACGACGCACTCAAAGACTTGGGGCGTGTTGAAGTGGTCGCGCCAGAGCACAACAACAGCGCCAAATCGAACGCGCTCACCTTGCACTCCCCTTTGTACGTGCATCAAGCCAGCAATGGGTTTCGCTATGTCAATGGCACGCCGGCAGACTGTGTGCACATTGCGTTGACGGGCTTGCTGGACTACAAGCCCGACTTGGTGGTGTCTGGTATCAACAACGGTGCCAATATGGGGGACGACACGATTTACTCGGGCACCGTGGGCGCGGCGATGGAAGGGTATTTGTTTGGCATTCCTGCCATCGCATTTTCACAGGTTGACAAAGGCTGGGAACACATTGAGGCTGCGGCGGTCCAAGCGCGACAACTGGTGCAGCAGATGGTGAGTCAGCCGTTGATGTCGGGCGCACCTTGGCTGTTGAATGTGAACATTCCGAATCGGCCTGTGGCTGACCTCAAACCCCTGCGTGTCACACGTTTGGGGCGCCGTCATTCGGCTGAGCGTGTCATCACGCAAACCAGCCCACGTGGCGAAACCATGTATTGGATCGGCAACGCGGGTGCGGCAAAAGACGACAGCGACGGCACAGACTTTCATGCCACGTTCGAAGGTCACGTGTCTGTGACGCCGTTGCATGTGGACTTGACCGAACACGCGAGCTTGCCTGCATGGGCCGCGCGTTTGAGCGGGGGGCAGGCATGAAGCAGCGCCCCAGTTTCCCTGCGCGCTTAGAAACCAGCCAGCCACAAGCCAAGCCCAAGACCTTGTTGACGGCCACGCGTCTGGTCGCGCCGCCGTCACCCTTGCGCGCTCAGCCCAGTGGTATCTCCAGCCCGACAGGAATGGGGTTGGATTCATCGGCCATTCGTGCGCGGATGGTGCAAAAGTTGGCGGAGCAAGGCATTGATGATCCTGTGGTGCTAGGCGCCATGGGGCGTGTGGAGCGCCACCGCTTTGTGGACAGTGCCTTGGTCAATCAGGCTTACGAAGACACCAGCTTGCCGATTGGTCTGGGACAAACCATTTCAAAGCCCAATGTGGTGGCACGCATGATCGCCTTGCTGCGTGAGGCGCCCGGGTTGCAAGGGGACCTAGGGCGCGTGCTTGAAATTGGCACAGGTTGTGGTTATCAGGCGGCGGTGCTGGCATGTGTCGCGCGCGAGGTTTACAGCATTGAGCGTTTGCGTGGACTGCACGACAAAGCGCGTGACAATTTGCGCCCCATGCGACTGGCCAATGTGCATTTGATTTTTGGGGATGGCATGTTGGGCTACCCCCAGGGCGCACCCTACAGTGCCATCATCTCTGCCGCAGGGGGCGAAAACGTGCCACAAGCTTGGCTTGATCAGCTGGCCATGGGTGGGCGCTTGGTGGCTCCCACGCACACCAGCACAGGCCAACAGGCCTTGGTTGTGATTGACAAAACCCCCCTAGGCTTGAAACAGACCCTCCTCGAAGCGGTGAACTTTGTACCTCTAAAATCAGGCATTGCTTGAATACAGGGAAATCAGAATGTTTCGTTCCGGAATGTGGGGTCTTGCTGCTCTTGTGACCGCTTTAGCGCTCTCGGGCTGCGCCAGCAAAGGCCGCCTTGCCCCCATGGATGACCACTCGATCGGTGCTGCACGCAGCACAACGCGTGTGTTGCCTGGTGCCGAAAACGCAGGCAAGCCCGGTTACTACACCGTCAAGCCTGGCGATACCCTGATTCGTATTGGGATGGACAATGGCCAAAGTGGTCGAGACATTGCCCGATGGAACAAGTTAGACAATCCAAATCTGATTGAAACAGGACAGGTCTTGCGTGTGGCGCCTCCTGCGGCTGAAGCGCCTGTTGCCAAAACGACGGCAGCCTCTTCGCCTGCTGTGGCCACTTCGCCAACGCCTACAGCGTCTGCACCCGTGACCGCACCTGTTGCACCGGCTGCACCCTCGGCGGCAGAAGATGCCATCAGTTTCCAATGGCCTGCACGCGGCAACTTGATTTCTGGTTTTGATGAGTCCAAAAACAAAGGCTTGGACATTGGTGGCAAAGTCGGTGACCCTGTACTTGCCGCAGCCGATGGCCGTGTGGTCTACGCGGGGGCGGGCTTGCGTGGCTATGGCAACCTCATCATCTTGAAGCACAACAACACGTACTTGACCGCCTACGCACACAACCAAACCTTGTTGGTCAAAGAAGACCAAGTCATCAAGCGTGGTCAAAAAATTGCCGAAATGGGCAACAGCGACGCAGACCAAGTGAAGTTGCATTTTGAAATTCGCCGTCAAGGCAAGCCGGTTGATCCCGCGAAGTATTTGTCGGGCAACTGATGACTGAAACAACGACAGAAAAACAATGGCCTGACAACGCGCTCACCATCGAATCGATGGACATGGAAGCGCAGGGCGTAGGCCACCGCGCCGATGGCAAGGTGGTGTTTGTCGATGGTGCCTTGCCCTTTGAGGTGGTGCGCGCCAACGTGCACCGCAAAAAAGACAACTGGGAAAAAGCCTCGCTGCTGGAAGTGCTGCATGAGTCATCGCAGCGCGTCACACCTGGTTGCCCACACTTTGGCTTGCATGCGGGGGCTTGTGGTGGCTGCAAGATGCAGCACTTGGATGCTTCGGCCCAAATTGCCGTGAAGCAACGCGCCCTCGAAGACAACCTGTGGCACTTGGGCAAGGTCAAGCCAGAAACCATTTTGCGCCCCATCCAAGGTCCTGCTTGGGGTTACCGCTTCCGAGCCCGTTTGTCGGTGCGTTACGTGGTGAAAAAGGGCGAGGTGTTGGTGGGCTTTCACGAGCGTAAGAGTCGCTACGTGGCGGATATGCGTCAGTGCCCCATCTTGCCGCCTCACGTCGATGCCATGCTTTTGCCTTTACGCCAACTGATCGCAGGCATGGACGCGCGCGAGACCTTGCCGCAAATTGAACTGGCCTGTGGTGACCACGTGACCGCTTTGGTGTTGCGGCACATGGAGCCGCTGAGCGCCAGCGATATGAACGCTTTGCGAGCCTTTGCTCAAAAGCACCAAGTTCAATGGTGGCTGCAGTCCAAAGGCCCAGACACCGTGTGTTTGATGGAGGGCGCTTTGGGCGAACCGCTGTCGTATGCATTGCCTGAATTTGGCATCACCATGCCTTTCAAGCCCACCGACTTCACGCAAGTGAATCCGCACATCAACCGTGTGTTGGTCACGCGTGCTTTGCGTTTGTTGGATGTGCAATCGACCGAACGTGTCATTGACTGGTTCTGCGGTTTGGGCAACTTCACCTTGCCTTTGGCCACCCTCGCTCGCGAGGTGTTGGGCATTGAGGGGAGTGAGGCTTTGGTGGCTCGCTCTGGTGAAAACTATGCATTCAATCAAACCCATCGCCAGCAGCCTTTGGCGCCCACCCGTTTTGTGGCGCGTAACTTGTTTGAAATGACGCCTGAGTTGCTGCGCCAAGATGGCTCGGCCGACAAGTGGTTGGTCGATCCACCTCGTGAAGGTGCGTTCTCGTTGGTGCAAGCCTTGGCCGAGTTGCACCAGCAACCTGAGCTGCGTCAGGGCTGGACACCGCCCAAACGCATTGTGTACGTGAGTTGCAATCCTTCCACCTTGGCGCGTGATGCGGGCGTGTTGGTCAATTCAGCGGGGTACCGTATTGCATCGGCCGGTGCGGTCAATATGTTCCCGCACACCGCCCATGTGGAAAGCATGGCGGTGTTTGATTTGATTTAAAAATGACGGACAACAAAAAAGGGACCGAAGGGTCCCTTTTTTGTCGGCGCTTTGAGCGCTTAGTCGCGCTCGCCACCAAAGATGCCGAGCAAAGCCAACAAACTCTGGAACACGTTGATCACATCCAAATACAAGGTCAATGTGGCGCTGATGTAGTTGGTTTCGCCGCCGTCCATCACTTGCTTGAGGTCGTACAACATGAACGCGCTGAAGATGGCCATGGACAACATGGAAATCACCATCATGCCTGCGGATGAGCCCACAAACACGTTGATGATGCTACCCACCATCAAGACCACCGCACCCACCATGAGCCACTTGCCCATGCCAGACAAGTCGCGTTTGATGACGGTGGCCAAGCTGGCCATGACGAAGAACACGCCGGCAGTGCCTGCAAATGCGGTCATCACCAATTCGGCGCCGTTTTTAAAACCCAACACCATGGCGATCATGCGCGAGAGCATGAGGCCCATGAAGAAGGTAAAGCCCAAGAGCACGTACACGCCGGTGGCGCTTTCTTTGGTGCGCTCGATGGCATAGATGAAGCCGAAGGCGCCAGCCATCATCAAGATCATGCCCATCACACCAGAGATGGCATAGCTGATGCCGCTGGCCACGCCAATGTAGGCGCCCAAAACGGTGGGCAACATGCTGATGGCCAACAGCCAGTAGGTGTTGCGCACCACGCGGTTGCGCTCTTGCGTTGGCAAAACGTAGTAGTCAACGGTTTGAATGTTTTCATTCATGTGAAGCTCTCCAGTAAAACCTGATGATTCAGATGAGGCGCATTTTAGAGGTTTCAAGAGGGTGACAAAGATCGCTTACTTTTATTGAGGTTTCTTTTGTCTTTGGGTGGGGTAGTGGCGCTGTCAGAGCCGCTATGCTTATGTCCTTCTTACTTTTTAAACAAGTCTTCTCATGAAAACCAAACACTTTCTCGAATCTGCAGATGTCAAAGCCATTGCTGCTGCCGCCGAAGCGGAAGCTTTGAAAAACAACTGGGCTGTCACCATCGCCATCGTGGACGATGGCGGTCATTTGTTGAATCTGCACCGTTTGGATGGTGCCCCCGGCATTTCTGCACACATCGCACCAGCCAAAGCGCACACAGCGGCACTGGGCCGCCGTGAGAGCAAGGTGTACGAAGACGTGATCAATGGTGGCCGTGTGTCATTCTTGAGCGCGCCTACTGTGCAAGGCATGCTTGAAGGCGGTGTTCCAATCATGAAAGACGGTCAATGCATCGGTGCTGTGGGCGTGAGTGGTGTCAAGTCAAACGAAGACGCGCAAATTGCCAAGGCTGGCATTGCGGCCATCGGTCTGTAAATCAGAAAGACTCAAAACAAAAGCCCCGCAGCTGTAATGGCTGCGGGGCTTTTTTGTGGGCGTTGAGGTTTAGTAAATCAAACGCTCGGGGTTGATTTCTTGCAAGATGGTCGTGGCAATTTCCTCGATGCTCTTGTGCGTGGTGGACAACCAGCGAATGCCTGCACGTCGCATCATCGCCTCGGCTTCGGCCACTTCGTGGCGGCAGTTGGCCAAGCTGGCGTATTTGGAGTCAGGGCGGCGCTCGTTGCGAATTTCGCTCAGGCGTTCGGGTTGGATGGTCAAGCCAAAAATCTTTTTCTTGTGTGGCACCAAAGCGGGGGGGAGTTGGCGGCGCTCAAAGTCTTCGGGGATGAGCGGGTAGTTGGATGCCTTCAATCCGTGTTGCATGGCCAAGTACAGACTGGTCGGGGTTTTGCCACTGCGGCTCACGCCCACCAAAATCACGTCTGAGGACTCCAAATCGCGGTTGAGTTGGCCATCGTCATGGGCCAAGCTGAAGTTGATGGCTTCAATGCGATCTCGGTACTCTTGGCTCTTGCTGGCGTCCGAGAAACGCCCCACGCGGTGGTTGGACTTGATGCCCAGTTCTTTTTCCAGTGGGTTCACAAAGATGCTGAACATGTCCATCAGCATGGTTTTGTCTTGGCAGCCTTCCATAATCACGTTCAACACCTCCATGTTCACCAAAGTGGTAAACACAATCGGTCGACGGCCTTCGATGTCGCCCGTGTGCAGGATTTGACGAACCGCTTGGTGTGCTTTGTCGACTGTGTCCACAAACGGAATACGAATGTGTCGAAATTTCACTTCGAACTGCGCCAAGATGGCGTTGCCAAAGGTTTCTGCGGTGATGCCGGTGCCGTCAGACACAAAGAACACGGTGGGATTGGGCATGAAAAACTTTCAATAGGAAGCACAGGGTTGAACCAAGGAGAGGCCGTATCGGCCACCTACAATGCTCCATTATCCGAATTTCGCCACGCAGACTGATCGATCCATTCGAAAAACACCTAAGTCGCCGCTCTGCATGGCCTGCCAGTTTTAACTTTTGGAGCTTGTCTATGACTGCACTTTTCAGCCCAACCGCCTTGGTGGTTCCTTTTGAGCAACTGCGAATGACAGACGTCGAAGCCGTTGGCGGTAAAAACGCCAGCCTCGGCGAAATGATTTCGCAACTTCCATCGGGCGTGCGCGTGCCCACGGGCTTTGCCACCACGGCCCATGCTTTCCGTGAGTTTTTGGCGTTTGATGGCTTGACCGACAAAATCAACGCCCGTTTGGACAAGCTCGACACAGAAGACGTGCGCGCTTTGGCTGAAGCCGGTGCCGAAATCCGTGCGATGGTGGAAGCGCAGCCTTTCCCCGCTGATTTGGAAAAAGCCATTCGCGAAGCCTTCATCACGTTGTCTGAAGGCAATGCCGCTGCCACCTTCGCGGTGCGCTCATCGGCCACCGCCGAAGACTTGCCCGATGCTTCTTTTGCAGGGCAACAAGAAACCTTCCTCAACGTGCATGGCATTGACGAAGTGCTGCACAAGATGAAAGAAGTGTTTGCGTCCTTGTACAACGACCGCGCCATCAGCTACCGCGTGCACAAGGGCTTTGCTCACGCTGACGTGGCTTTGTCGGCCGGCGTGCAACGCATGGTGCGTTCTGACACAGGTGCTGCGGGTGTGATGTTCACCATCGACACCGAATCGGGTTTTGAGGATGTGGTGTTCATCACATCGAGCTACGGTCTCGGCGAGACCGTGGTGCAAGGCGCCGTGAACCCCGACGAGTTTTACGTGCACAAGCCCACGTTGAAGGCAGGCAAGCGTGCTGTGATTCGCCGCAACTTGGGCTCCAAGCTCATCCAGATGGTGTTCTCCACCGCCGAAGAGAAAAAAGCCAGCGGCAAGTTGGTCAAAACCACCGATGTGCCCACTGAGTT
>JBEEJP010000015.1:0-17862 GCA_041169125.1 Pseudomonadota bacterium | reverse complement strand
CAAGGCGGCGGCTTTGACCTGAAAATGGTTTACAATACTGCCCTGATTCGGTGGTATAGCTCAGTTGGTTAGAGCGCAGCATTCATAATGCTGATGTCGCAGGTTCAAATCCCGCTACCACCACCATATCTTGGTTTCAGATAGTCTCAGGAACCCTCAAAGCCCGCATGTTGCAAGACATTGCGGGTTTTTTGTTGCCTCAAGTCACCTCACGCGATAGCATGACATACCGCCAACTTGGCGGTATGTGTGGCGGTATTTCTAAAAGTGATGGTCATAAATCGCTCAAATACCGCCAATAGGGAGCGAAATGGCACTGACCGATACCTTCATCAAGAACAGCACAAAGCACACAGGCAAACCCTCCGGTGATAAGCACACCGATGGCGATGGGATGTACCTGTTGGTCACTGCTGCTGGCAAATATTGGCGAATGAACTATCGCTTTGATGGCAAGCGAAAGACTCTAGCGTTTGGAACCTATCCTGAGGTCTCGCTTGCTAAAGCTAGGCTGAAACGGGAAAAAGCACGCGAACATTTGGCCGATGGCGTAGACCCAAGTGCGCTTAAGCGAATGGAAAAGACCGCCAGACTCTTGGCGGTGGATAACACTTTCAAAGCCATAGCCCTTGAATGGTTCGAGTCTAAGGCTGGTGGATGGTCGGTTTCCCATGCTGAAAAGACCAAGGATCGCATGGAAAAAAACATTTTTCCATGGCTGGGTGATCGGCTATTGGCAGAAATAGAAGCACCAGAAGTTTTGGCTACTTTGCGCAGGATAGAAGCCCGTGGTGCGATTGATACGACTCACAGGATTAAGTCGATCATGAGCACGGTGTTTAGGTATGCAATCGCCACAGGTCGGGCGATGCGCAATCCGGCAGCAGATGTTGGTGTTGCACTCAAGACGACAGTTAAAGGGCACCACTCTGCAATCACTGAGCCGAAGAGATTTGCTCAACTTATGCGTGATGTTCACACTTATTCAGGCAGCAACATCACACGTGCTGCAATGCAAATCCACGCGCTTACTTTTCAACGTCCAAACGAAATCCGAAATATGGAATGGTCAGAGGTTGACCTTGAGCAGGGAGTTTGGAAAGTTCCAGCTGCACGAATGAAGGGGAATCTTGAACGAAAGGCAAACGGTCAAGCACATACTGTCCCACTGTCGCGGCAGTCTGTTGCCATTTTGAAGGATCTACAGCCATTGACGGGCCATCATCAAAAAGTCTTTCCAAGTGAGCGAGGCGAAGGTCGATCAATTAGTGAAAACACAGTGCGTCAGGCGCTCCGCAGTATGGGGTACCTTGATCATGTCCCTCATGGATTTAGGGCTTCAGCCAGAACGCTGATCCGCGAGGAATTGCACTATGAAAAAGAAGTTATTGAGCGTCAGTTGTCGCACGGAAGTGATGAGGCGCTAGGTGGCGCATATGACAGAACACAGTTTTTATCAGAGCGAGGAAAAATGATGCAAGTCTGGGCAGACTATCTGGACAAGTTGCGCATGGGGGCTGACATCATTGAATTCAAAGCAGCCTAGGAATTGTGATGTTTGAAGCACCGAATCCTGAACTTGATGAAGCGTTAGAGTTAGCAAGGACAAATCCTGAGCAAGCAGCGCAGGTTTTGAGAATTGCAGCCACATACTTGTCCAAACAGGAAAAATTACCCTCATCACTGGCCTTCTTTTTAGCTGATGCATTTGAACGATCAATGAAAAAAGCATCTATGGTCAGAGGTGATGAATTGCTAATTAATCTTTATCTCAAAGCCAGAAATCGCAGAGAGTCAGCAAATTTTGAACATGTTGGGGTTGATTTTGATGAGCTGCTTGCGTTAAACATTCCAAGGGCATTTGCTATTGATCAGCTGGCCAAAAAGTACGATGTGCACGAGAGAACGGTTGAGAAAATGATTGCTAAGTATCGTGCAAATCAAGAGCTTGAGGCATCGATTTCCATTGAAGAACAACGCAACTACGCACAGCAATCACTTAGCGAGCGAGTTGAAAAGAAGTAGTCAAAGCCAAATGAAAAAAGGGTGGGGAGCTTTGGGCGGTGACTTGTACCTATAAAAATTCTAAAGTCTGTGCAACTCTTCAAAAAGGTGCACAGCATGTCAGAGATATCTAGTCAAAAAACCAAACCTTCGGCCTTTGATGCACTGCCAGATAGTGCTTTTATTCGAGAGTCTCAGCTTGTTTGCGACCCTAAGCGGCCAGAGTTTCCCGCCCCGCTTCCATTTAGTGCTGCAACACTCTGGCGCAAAGTGGCGGATGGTACTTTTCCTAAACCAGTCAAACTTTCCGTGAGAGTGACTGCATGGAGGGTTGCCGATGTGAGGGCCTTCCTTCAGTACCCCAGCAAAGGGCTTGTGTGATGCATGAATCGATGCTGCAAGGGTGTATTGATGAGATTCCAGTTCATGAGGCTAAGTCCAAAAACGATCTCAGAAAAGCGCTTATTGAATTTGTCCGGAGCGTCGTTGGGGAGCCTGATTACAGCTTCACTTTGACATTAAAGCCGGTCCTCGGTGCAAGGCGCAGACTAACAAAAATTGCTGATGCTGAGCAAGCTATGGATTGGTTTCTTCACGTATTGAACACAAGGTGTTTTGGTCATGGTTACAGAAGGAACAACCTTGAAGTAGGGATATTTGCAACCCTTGAAGGCGTTGACTACGTTGGTCAACCACATTGGCACGGTGTCATTCGAATCCCGAGTAGTGTTTCTGCAGAGAAATTTTTTCAAGCGTTTGACCATGCACAAAATCGAACAAAAAGATTTGGACAGCAGTGGTGTTTGGAGCCGTATTTCGAGGCTAACTGGTTCGATTACATAACTAAGTCGGGTATGGATAGTTTCCAACCGAAATTTTTGCGTCGAGGTACGTTTTAAAGACACTGTGCCTAGGCCAGACTGGTCAGGTATTGAAAGGGTCTGTCCAAGGTTAAAGCCCTTGATGCGGAGCCTATGGGGATCTCACATTCGATGAATCTGAAGCACAAGTGGAAACGTTTCCACTTGTCATCTACTTTTCTAAACTGGAAACAATTCCATGGCTGTTGGTTACAAAACCGGTGGACGCAAGGCTGGTACCCCTAATAGGTCGACTGTGGAGGCAAAGCGGGTTCTTCACGAATTTGTGGAAAAAAATTCCCACATGCTGACTAGGTTCCTATACCTTGTCGCTGAGGGGATTCCCAAGATGGACCCCGAGACGGGGGAGCCCACCTCAGATTTTTTGGTTAAACCCAATCCTGCAAAAGCGTTTGACATGCTCATGTCTGCGCTTGAATTTGAACTGCCCAAAATAGCTAGAGCCGTGGTGGTATCAAGTGACAGCTGCGACGAAGGGCAGGAGGTCAATTTTTCGATATTCAAAGAATTACTGGAGGATATGAAGACACAGCGTCAAAACGGGTAAAAAATCTGGAAACGTTTCCAGATTTATCCATCAACAATTACGCTAGCAACCAGCCATTCGTGATCCATTGCTGTTGTTATTTGTGTTCGCTGGACAACTAGGTTGGATAAATGCGGGAGGTTTTGCTAGATCGCGCGCAGTCTGAAACAGTTGTTCCCGCTGGCGGTCTTGTTCTGCAAACCATGCTGCATTGGCAGCTCTCTGCTGTTGGTCAGTTTGCATAAGGCACTGAGAAAACTCTGATGTACCTTGTTTGAATCCATAGTTTGCGCACTTGTCTTTAAGTCCGTCCATCCAGCGCTCCTGAGCTTTTTGACGCTCAACTTGGGCAAGGTAGGCTCGATCGCGCTGTTCTTGTGCGTACCTAGCACGTTGCTCTGGTGTGCTGCCACAGCCCGTCATAAAAATGATCGCAACTAAGGTCAGGCCTAAACATTTCAAATTTTTCATCGATTTTAAGAAATCAGGGATTAGTAATCTACGCAACGCCCATTTCGCATTGTTCCGCTTTGGCATGGCACTGGAGCAAAAGCAGGTGGCTTGATTCCTTCATTGAAATCTCTCCACGCTTGCTGTCGAATTCTCGCCGCTTCCATATTTTCTTGATTTGTTCTGCGTCTAGCTAGATCAAGATCTGCTTGAAATTGATTTTCAATACGCATGATTTCACCTTTTAATTCAGGTACATCAATTTGGTATCTGTCAAACTTTAAAGAAACCGCATACAACGAAGACGCCATATTCAGCGCTGCGGGCTTGCCGTAATCGTTCGTAGAAATAGCCAAGATTGCGTTGTAAAAATCCGCTGCACAAGGTGCTGTTGCGCGTTTGCTTCCATTCTGTTGGATGCATGAACGAAGGTTGTCGTTTGCAGCTTTGAGTTGCATTTCCGACTCCCCTGAGTGTGCGCATCCTGTCAAGGTAATGATGGCGATCGCTGACAGAGCGATGAACTTCAAATTCTTCATGCATTGAGTTAAATTTAACGTGGTTTAAAGTTTCTCATCTTGAGATGCTCCTGTCAAATGCAGGAGCCTAAGAAACCACTCGCAGGAAGACCTAAGGGGACGAAATCATTCGACCCAGCCCCTGCGCTTGCGTTTGGAAAGGTTGTCAGATCCCGACGGATTGAAGTGGGTCTGTCTCAAGAAGAGTTAGCCAATATCGCTAGCGTTGAACGCTCTCATATGGGAAAGATTGAGCGTGGTGAGCATATGCCCAACTTGGTGTTGATTCTTCGGCTTGCTGATGCATTAAAAATTACTGCTGGCGAACTTGTTAATGACGCCGTCGATTTAATTGAACGCGCTTATTGAGTGCTATGCCTGAAGGCAGGGTCATCCGATTGCAAGTATTGTTCTTGGTATAAGGGCTCCCATGTTGCAGCGAGCATGCGAGCTTGTTCGATATCTTCTGTTGAGAGTTCTGCTTGCAGTAGCTCTACAAGTGTTCTCGACATATCTTTGTTTCCACCATCTGGAAGCAGTGCCAATGCCCACAACGCAAACTTCATAGCCTCAATGAGTGTCGGCGTATCAGTTTTTGATTTGTACATGAGATTCGCCAAACTAAGGTATGCGGTAGGTTCACCCCGTTCGGCTGCCCGCGTGTACCAGAACATGGCCATCAAATCTGACTGAACCAACGCGCAGCCACTTTCATACATGTCCCCAAGATTGTTTTGACTGCCGGCAAAACCAAGATCTGCAGCCTTTCTGTATAGCGCCCCAGCAGCTTCAAAATCAGCATGAATGCCATGCTGATGTTCGAGAGCGAGTGCATAGAGATTTCTTGCATACATTGACTGTTCCACTGGCGCACTTTCGGTTTGATGTTTATTCATACGTGTAGAGGGTGTTTCGAATAAACCAGCGATCACCCCAACAATCACGACTCGCTAGTGAGCCGATAACCTTACTAAAACTGATTATTGATGCCAATTTCCATCACAGCGTCTCACAAATGAGACATGTTTTTTTGTGGCGGTATTTATGGCGGTATATCTGTAACTTGAATTACATAAAACGTTGATTTATATGGTTTAAATTGGAATTATTAATAGTCGCTACCCCATCTTTAAAAGCCTGTCGTGTGAACGATGGGCTTTTTTCATGGCGGTTTATAAAGCGCGTTGCTGGAGCTTGTAGAGCTTGATGCACAAATTGGCGCTTGCTAAGACAAGCACCGAACCTAGCCAGTCGCCCACACTCATGGCGGTGGTGCTGCCTACAAAATTTTCTGTCTGCCCTATGGCGTAAAACCAAGCTTGGTGCATCAGGGCATTGACCACGGCAAACAAGATGGAGACTTTGAAAAAAGTGCGACTGGTTAAGTTGGTCAGTTGTGTGTCGAGCTGCAGCCAGGTGATGGACAAATGGCGTGCCAAGCAAGGCGCCGCACCTGAGATCAAACCGGTGACGATGTTGAACACATGGGCGTTGGGATCGCCAATGCTGTAATTGATGGCGATGGAGCCCAATGCAATGCCGGCAGCGCCGGTCGTGGCCAGTACCAGCACAAACAGCAACCGCAAGCCGCTGGGAATGAAAATCCAATTGGCCCCACGCGAGAATTCCAACCAATGGTTGAACCAATACGCGTTGAGTTCAAACGCATAAAAGTAAGCCATGCCACATGCAAGCACCAACCATGCTTGCATGCGTACGCTCACTTTTTCTGCCGCTGTTTCGATCATGCTTGATTTGAAAAGTGTTCAATTTCAAGGTGAATTTTATCTAGCCTTGGCGGCCTGTTTGCATACAGGAATGAGAACTGAGGACGTTTAAGGCGTGTGTTGATGCAGCTGCACCACCTGTTTGGCACGTTTGCGAAAACGGATGTTGAGCATTTCCACAATCACCGAAAACGCCATGGCGAAGTAGATGTAACCCTTGGGAATGTGATGCCCCAAACCCTCCGCCATCAGCACCACGCCCACCACCACCAAGAAGGTGAGGGCCAGCATTTTGATCGAGGGGTGGTTCGATACAAAGCGACCAATGCTTGAGGCAAACGCCATCATCAACCCCACCGACGCAATGACCGCGGCAATCATGATGGCCACTTCGTCCACCATGCCAACGGCGGTGATGATGGAGTCCAGCGAGAACACCAAGTCGATCACCATGATTTGCAAAATGACCGAGGCCATGGTGTTGGCGCCAGCGTTGCCGCCGTGTTCTTCATCGCCTTCCAAAGACTGGTGAATTTCACCCGTGCTTTTCCAGATGAGGAACAAGCCACCCAAAATCAAAATCAGATCACGGCCTGAAATGGCTTGGCCCCAAGCGGTGAACAAAGGTTCAACCAAACCCACAATGACCGACAACAACAGCAACAAACCAATGCGCATGAACATGGCCATGAACAAACCCACGCGGCGTGCCCATTCGCGTTTTTCGGCAGGCAGCTTGTCTACCAAGATCGAGATGAAGATGATGTTGTCGATGCCCAGCACCAGCTCAAGCGCAGTGAGTGTGGCAAAGGCAATCCACGTCTGTGGGTCGGTCAAGAGTTCCATGCAGGGCTTTCTAAGTCAGATCCTGCACATGGTAGCGAGGCGCTAAAAGTCCACAACTTGTGGGCATTTAGCGCGCGGTGTTGGCTTATTGGTTTTTGAAGGCCGCAGGGCGTTTGTTCACAAATGCGTCCATGCCTTCTTTTTGGTCGGCGGTGGCAAACAGGGCGTGGAACAAGCGGCGCTCAAACATCACGCCATCGGCCAAGGTGCCTTCGAATGCGCGGTTGACGGACTCTTTGGCGGCCATGGCGGCGATTTGCGAGAAGCTGCAAATGGCCAAAGCCGCACCCAAGGTTTCTTCCATCAATTTGTCCAGCGGCACCACGCGGCTGACCAAACCAGAACGCTCGGCTTCCACCGCGTCCATCATACGGCCGGTCAAAGCCATGTCCATGGCTTTGGATTTGCCCACGGCACGTGGCAAACGTTGTGTGCCGCCTGCACCCGGAATGACGCCCAGTTTGATTTCGGGTTGGCCAAACTTGGCGTTGTCAGCGGCAATGATGAAGTCACACATCATCGCGAGCTCGCAGCCACCGCCCAACGCAAAGCCGCTCACTGCAGCAATCACGGGCTTGCGGATGGTGCGAATGGTTTCCCAGTCGCGGGTGATGTAGTCGTTTTTGTACACATCGGCAAAGGTGTACGTGGCCATGGCACCAATGTCAGCACCTGCGGCAAAGGCTTTTTCGCTGCCGGTGATGATCATGCAGCCAATGTGCTCGTCGGCATCAAAGGCCTTGAGGGCTTGACCCAACTCAATCATCAACCCCGCGTTGAGCGCGTTGAGTTGCTTAGGACGGTTGAGGGTGATGACGCCCACTTTGTCGGCTTCGGTGTGGACGGTGATGAATTCGTAACTCATGTGGGGCTCCCAAAAAAGTGAAAGAGGTTTTAAAAATCGTTATCGCAACTATAGGCCTAGCCAGCGTCCCACGAGTTTGGGGTTGTCCTGCGTGAGACGCCACGTGCTGTTGCTTTTGGCGCTGGGTCGTTTCAGGCTTAGGCGTAGCAATTGGCGGTCACGGCTGACGAGGGCGGTGACTTTGGGGGAGGCGCCTGCATACAGCAGCAAGTCATCGAGTTTTTTCATGCGCCATGCTGAGGGTGGGTGTGAGGCTGTTGGCCCTGCCACTTCAACCGCAAGCCATTCGTCGCCAGGGGCAAAACCCGCTTGGTGTGCAGCACCCCCGTTGAGCACGGTTTTGATGTGCACGCTGTGGTCCTCCGTCACGCGCAGACCTAAGCGTTGGGCCAAGGGTGCAGGCTCGTGCTGCACACTCACGCCGTGGTGGGCGAGTAGTTTTTCCAATGGCAAGTCGCGTGTGCCGTGCACCCAAGCTTTGAATTCATGGGTCCACGAACGGCCTGTGAGTTCTTTCAGCACAGCCAGCACATCGGCCTCGGTCATCGGCCCTTTGTTTTTGCCTGTGCAGCAACGTGCCCACAAGCCACGCATCACATCGTCCAGCGACACGCTGTGGTTTTTTACACCATGCTGTCGCAAGGAGAGGTCGAGGCACAAGGCCACCAATGCGCCTTTGGTGTAGTAACTCACCGTGAGGTTGGGGCTGTTGGCGTCTTGGCGGTAGTACTTGGTCCACGCTTCAAAGCTCGACTGGGCCACGCTGTGCACTTCGCGTCCTGGCGTTTGCAGCACTTGGTTGATGGTTTTGCCCAAGAGCTTCAAATACTGTGCATCGTCAATCAGCCCTGCGCGGCGCAGCAGCAAATCGTCGTAGTAGCTGGTGAAGCCTTCGAAGAACCAGAGCAGCTCGGTGTAGTTCTCTTGGGTGTAGTCGTAACGTGCAAACTCGGCAGGGCGCAAGCGCTTGACGTTCCATGTGTGGAAATACTCGTGACTGATGAGGCCTAAGAGCGTGGTGTAGCCCTCGCTTTGTTTGGCGTCGTCCAAGCGCGGCAGGTCGGCGCGGTTGCAAATAAGGGCGGTGGAGTTGCGGTGCTCTAAGCCACCGTAGCCATCGGCCACGGCGTTGAGCATGAACACATAGTTTTTGTGGGGCGTGACCGAGCGCTTGTTGCCGCGCCCAGAGCTGGCGTGCCAAAACTCAATGGCGGTTTCGCAAATTTTTTGGCTGTCGCGCAGCAAGCGTTCGCCGTCAAACGCGGGTGTGGCACCTGCCACCACAAAGCGGTGTTCGATGCCACAGGCTTTGAAGTGGCCACTCCAGAACGCTCCCATTTCCACGGGGCAGTCCACCAACTCGTCATAGTTGGCTGCCACGTACGTGCCAAAGCCTTGGCGATCAGTTTTGAGCGGCGTGAGCCCTGTGGCCACTTGCCACTTAGCGCTGCGTGACGCGTTGTGTGCATGGAACGACTCAGCCACCAACTCCAGTTGATGTGGCGTGTCGGCCAAACCCTCGGCTTGCAAACACAAGCTGGTGCCATTGAAAAATCCGCGCTCGGAGGTCAACCACGCTGTGCGTACCGAGTCGTCGTGTGCGTGCACTTGGTAGTGCAGGGTGAGGGGTTGGCCTGCTTCGCAGTTCACCACCCAAGTGGCTTTGTCGAGTTGTTGTACCGCGAGGTGGCGTTGGCCTTGGCGCGCCCTGATGCCTGTGATTTGCTTGGCAAACTCTCGCACCATGTAGCTGCCGGCAATCCATGCTGGCAACGACACGCGTTGGTTGGCAGCGGGGGGGGCGATGGTGAGGGTCACGCCATACAAATGGGCGTGCAGGTCGGCAGCTTCGATGCGGTAGTGCATATCAGGTCGCTGCAGCACCAAGCAAGCAGGCCAAAGTGGCCACCACGGTCAAGCGAAAGCGCATGGTCATCCAATCGCGCAGGCCCGCTTCGGGCCATGTTTTGCGATCGACCAAGTAGCAGGCCACCAGCAACAAACCCAAGACAGGCAAGCCCGCATATGCAGGCATGATGACGGCCACCCACGACACGAGTGAAGGCACCACACCCCAGACCATGTGCAGCTTGCGTTGCGGTGCGTTGTGGCGCAAACCAATGCCCCAATGGATGCCGCCCAAAAACGAAGCGATGGTGGCACCGTAGGCGCTCAAGGCAATGGCGACATAGGGATGCGCTTCAGGTGTGACGATCCACAAGAAAAATGCCAACACCACAAAGGGAATCAGGCCCGCGTAGCCCAAACGTTCAATCAATTGGCCTGCGTCGCTTTCGGGGGAGATGGGGGTGTGAACCATGGGGAACTCTCTTTGGATGGACGGTGGTGTTACTTGCTTGCGTCTGCCAGCAGTTTTTCAATCTTCGCGCTGTCGATTGCGCCGGGCACGCGGGTGCCGTCTTGCGCCACCAACGTGGGCGTGCCGGTGATTTTGTATTTGCGACCGAACTCCAAATTGCGCTCAATCGCAGCGGTGTTGCACTGCGCAGCTGGCGGTTGCATGTCTTTTTGCATCATTTGAGTCCATGCGGTGCCTGGGTCTTTGGCGCACCAGACGTTGCGTGATTTCTCGACGGAGTTGGGGCCGAGTACCGGCATCAAAAACAAGTAGACCGTCACGTTGTCGACTTTGGCCAAGTCCCGCTCAAAGCGTTTGCAGTAACCGCAGTTGGGGTCTTCAAACACGGCGAGTTTGCGTTTGCCATTGCCGTGCACAAGGGTGATGGCGTCTTTCAAAGGCAAGGCACTGAAATCGATGGCGCTGAGTTTGGCTTCGCGTTCTTCGGTGATGTTGCGTTTGTTTTTGGTGTCAATCAAGCTGCCTTGAATCAGGTAGTTGCCAGCCGCATCGCTGTAGTAAATCTCGTTGGTGCTCAAGCGCAGTTCGTAAATGCCAGCCACAGGTGTGGGCGTGATTTCTTCAATCTTCGGAATTTGTGGAATGCGTTCACTCAGGTTTTTGCGAATGGTGGCTTCGTGGCCTTGGGCCATAGCACCAGAGAGGCTCAAAGCCATCAGTGCAGCGGCAGCGAATGTGCGGAAGGTGTGTTGCATGTGGAGCTTTTAAAAAATATTTAACCCATGGCCTGTTGCATGGCCCACGCTTTGATGGGTGACAAGTGGTTGAACCCATTCATGCCCCAATTGCGCAGCGCTTGTACGCTGGGGTTGGGGTGCGCGAAGAGACGTTGCAAACCATCGCAGGCCAGCCATGTGGGCACCATGCCAGCTTTGCGGCTGCGTTCGTAGCGGCGTAAAAGCAAGCGGTCGCCCACACTGCGCCAGTAGTCTTTGGCCTCGCGGGCTTGCAGGACGGTGGCCAGTTCGGCCACATCGGCCAAGCCGAGGTTGAGGCCAAGGCCTGCCAGTGGGTGAATGTTGTGCGCCGCATCACCGGCCAGCGCCCAAGCGCTGCCGTCGGCAAAGTTGCCCGTCCAACGGTCGGCGTGGGCCAGTTGCAGTGGCCACATGGCGCGTTCGCTGGTCAGCTCAATTTGGCCCAGCACGCCGTGGCTGGCATTTTCAAGCGCGATGCCAAAGGCCTCGGCGCTCAAGGCCAACATGTCTTGGGCACGCTCGGGGGGGAGCGACCACACCAAGCTCGCGGTGTCACCTTGCGCGCCGCCCAAAGGCAACAACGCCAAAATTTCTAAACCGTGTGCGCCTTGGCTGAACCACTGCAAGGCTTGTTGGCGGTGGGGTGTGCTGCACCGCACGCGTGCAGCCACGGCATGTTGTTGGTAAGGCAGGACCTCAAAGTTCACACCCAACTCAGCGCGGGTGGCGCTCGCACGGCCTTCGCACACCACGGTCAGGGCGGCAGATTCGGGGGTGGTGAGCAGCGTAATTTCAGCTTGGTAACGCACGGCCTCGGCCAGTTGGGCTTCGAGCACGGGCACGTCCACAATCCACGTCAGGCCGTCTGACGTCGGGCTTTCAAAGTGGGTAAAGCCTCCTCCGTCACCCCACACACGCATGTGTTGCACAGGTGTGGCATGTGTGGCATCAGGCCAGCAACGCAAACTCGACAGTAAGTCACGAGAGGCGCTGTTGAGTGAGTAAGCCCTAACGTCTTGCGTGGTTTTTGAGGGCGATGTGACCAAACCCACGCGCAGTTTTTGGCGTGCGAGCAGCAAAGCCAAGGTGCGTCCCACCATGCCATCGCCTCGAATACAAACGTCCAGTTTTTGAGCCATGAAGTCAATTGTAGGAGGGCGGCACAATGGCGCATGACATCTCGTTTTCAGCCCTGCGAATTTGAAGCCTGTATCGACGCCTTGTGGGTGTTTCCCATCAAGTCGTGTGCGGGTATCGCTGTCACGCAAGCGCTGCTCACCCCTACGGGGCTGGCACATGACCGTGCGTGGATGGTGGTGGATGCCCAAGGCGACATGGTCACGCAGCGTGAGCTACCCCGCATGGCTTTGATTCAGCCAGAGCTGGTGCACGACCAAGGTCAACTCGTGACGCTGCTCTTGCACGCCACGGGTATGGCACCTTTGCATGTGCCTGTAGCGGTTCATGCCAACACACCCGCCGTTCGTGTGCGTGTGTGGAACGACGAGGTGCCTGCATTTGACGTGGGGCCAGAGGCCGGCGCTTGGTTGACCGAATTTTTGGGCCACTCCTTGGGGCCTTTGCGTTTGGTGCGTTTCGATAGCCAGCACGCGCGTCATAGCAGTGCGCAATGGACGCAAGGCCTACCCGCCTTGAACCAGTTCAGCGATGGCTTTCCGGTGTTGGTGGCCAGTGCTGCATCGTTGGATGAATTGAATGCACGCTTGCAAGCCAAAGGCGAACCCACCGTGGACATGCGCCGCTTTCGTGCCAATGTGGTGTTGGGCTCGGTGGCTTCAGCCCCTGCGGTATTGCCCCACGATGAAGACCGTGTGGGCACGCTCACGGTTCATACCGAAGCGGGTGTTGCGCAACTCAAACCGGCCAAGCCGTGCCCGCGTTGCCCCATTCCCAACATCGACCCCGATTCAGCCCACAGCCGTTCCGCCGTGAGCGATGCCTTGCAGGCCTATCGGCAAGACCCGCGCGTCAACGGGGCGCTGACCTTTGGCATGAACTGTTTGCCCACGGCAGGCATTGGCCAAATGCTGCGCGTGGGCCAGCGCGTCAGCGCGGATTGGGCGTTTTAAGTCGATGCGATCCAGCGCTTAGCGGGCGGGGGTGGGCACGGGGCGCACCACCTCGCGCAAGATGCCACCACTTTGCACGCTGCCTGTGCTGGTGCCCTCGTTGCGCACGCGCGCTTCGCAGGCCTCACGGTCGTCACCCTTGAACACGCGGCAGCGTTTGAATTGATTTCTTTCAAACAAATTGGCGGTGGTCTCGCTCAGCAAATTGCGCTTGGCCTCGGCCAACGCGTTGCGTGCCTCTAAGCGGCAAGCGGCCAAGTCTTGCGTGGCCTGCTGGGCTTCGCACTCTGCCAAGTCTTGCTGGTAGCGGGCTTGCAATTCGTCAGTGGGTGGTGGGGTGGTTTGGGCTTGTGCACCCAAGCTCCAAGTGGCGCAAAACAGCGCTGTGGCTGTGAAAAAAGCGTAACGGGTCGTGTGTTTCATCGTGGTATCCAAGGCGTAACAACCGCCTCATTACAATCTACACCAATTACAAGGATATTTTTATGAGTTTGAAATGCGGCATCGTGGGTTTGCCCAACGTTGGCAAATCCACCCTGTTCAACGCCCTGACCAAAGCGGGCATCGCGGCTGAGAATTACCCCTTCTGCACGATCGAGCCCAACACCGGCGTGGTCGAAGTTCCCGACCCACGCTTGCAGCAATTGGCCGAAATCATCACGCCTGAACGCATCGTTCCCGCCATTGTGGAATTTGTGGACATCGCCGGTTTGGTGGCCGGTGCCAGCACAGGCGAAGGCTTGGGCAACAAGTTTTTGGCCCACATCCGCGAAACCGACGCCATCGTCAACGTGGTGCGCTGCTTTGAAGACCCCAACGTGATTCACGTGGCCAACAAGGTGGACCCCATTGCCGACATTGAAGTGATTCAGACCGAGCTGTGTTTGGCCGACTTGGCTTCGGTGGAAAAAGCCATTCACCGTGTGAGCAAAATTGCCCGCTCTGGCGACAAAGAAGCGGCCAAGCAAATGGCGATTCTTGAAAAGTGCCAAGCCGCGCTGAACGACACCAAGCCTGTGCGCACCATTGACTTCAGCAAAGAAGAACGCGCCGAACTCAAACAGTTCTTCCTCATCACCGCCAAGCCTGCCATGTTTGTGGCCAACGTGTCGGAAGACGGTTTTGAGAACAACCCCTTCTTAGATCGCCTCAAAGCCTTTGCCCAAGCGCAAAACGCGCCGGTGGTGGCCATCTGCGCCAAGATCGAAGCCGAGTTGTCAGAGATGGAAGACGCCGATCGCTTGGAATTCCTCAAAGAGTTGGGCCAAGACGAACCAGGTTTGAACCGCCTGATTCGCGCTGCCTACGACTTGTTGGGCTTGCAAACCTACTTCACCGCTGGCGTGAAAGAAGTGCGTGCTTGGACCATCCACAAAGGCGACACCGGCCCTCAAGCCGCAGGCGTGATTCACACCGACTTTGAAAAAGGCTACATCCGCGCACAGACCATCGCGTTTGACGATTTCATTGCTTTCAAAGGCGAACAAGGCGCCAAAGACGCCGGCAAGATGCGCGCCGAAGGCAAGGAATACGTCGTCAAGGACGGCGATGTGATGAACTTCTTGTTCTCGTCGTAAGCCTTTGCTTTGCAGCCAAGAAAAAGCCGCTCAGTGAGCGGCTTTTTTTCGTCTCGAACTTTAACTGCCATCAACGGAACGCAACTAGGCTAGACGCTATCGACAAACTATACGCTGATTGCGTACAATTTAATGAAAGCAGTTTTTGTTGAGTTGCCAGCGTTTTCTCGCTACCGAGCTGCCTACCTAGACGATGAAGGCTTTCGTGGGCTGCAAACGGCCATGATGAAGAACCCAGAGTCAGGGGATGTCATTGAAGGTACGGGTGGGCTTCGTAAGTTACGCCACGCCGATGCGCGTCGAGGTAAAGGCAAACGGGGTGGCTTGCGAGTCATCTATTACTGGTGGGATGGGGTGAATCAATTTTGGTTGTTCACGCTGTATGACAAAGACGAAATGACGGATTTGAGCCCTGATGAAAAGAAGGCACTCAAACACATGCTGAAAACCGAGCTGGAGGCGCGGCGATGAAAAAGAGACATCTGTTTGCAGAACTGACCGAGGGCTTTGACGCCTTGGGTAACGCACGTGCGGGTAAACAAACGCTGCGAACCCATGTGGTGGAAGACAAGCCAGCGCCCGAGGTCACGGCGGATGAACTGCTGGCGCTGCGTGAACGCCTGCATTTGTCACGCGCTGTGTTTGCGCGTTACTTGCGCACCAAACCCCGCACGCTTGAGAACTGGGAGCAGGGGCGGGCTAAGCCTAATCCACATGCGGCACTGCTGATTCGTCTTGTGGAGAAATACCCAGATACGGTGGAGCGGTTAGCGGCTGTCTGATTAACCCATTCCCCAATGCTGCGGAAACACCCAAAGCAAGCCACCCGTCATCACCAAATACCGTGCAAATTTGCCAATGGCCATGTAGACCACGCACGGCCAAAAGGGCAAGCGCAGCCAGCCGGCCACGGCGCACAGCGGGTCGCCTACGCCGGGTAACCAACTCAACAAGCAGGCTTTGGGGCCTAGGGCGTGCAGCCAGCGCAGTGCGCGGGCATCATGACCTGAGGTGGCTTGACGTCGCATCTTGTCGCTCACTTTGTGCGCACCGTGGCCCATCCACCAGCTGATGGCGCCGCCTGCGGTGTTGCCTACGGTGGCCACCAAAATGGCGGGCCAAAAAAGCTCGGGGTTGAGTTTGACCAAGCCAAACACCACGGGCTCCGAGCCCATAGGCAGCAGCGTGGCCGAGACCAGCGACACCACAAACACGGTGCTCAGGCCGTATTCGGGCAGGGCCAAGGCAGCCAACACAGATTGCATCCAAATTTCCATCTGCTCAGTGTAGTAAAGCCACAGCCAATTCTTTGCCAAGCCTTACAAAATGGTCATTTTTAGACCACATGCTGAAATTTTGGGCAGGTACAATCTCGCCTCCTTTTTAAGCACATCTCACTTCTCACATCCCCATGCACATCGGTCCATACACACTGGCAAACAACTTGTTTGTCGCGCCGATGGCTGGCGTGACGGACCGGCCGTTTCGCATGTTGTGCAAACAGTTGGGTGCGGGCTATGCGGTGAGCGAGATGGTCACCTCGCGCAAAGATTTGTGGACCAGCCTCAAAACCTCGCGTCGTGCAGACCACACCGGCGAGAGCGGCCCCATCGCCGTGCAAATTGCAGGCACCGACGCGGCCATGATGGCCGATGCGGCGGTGTACAACATCGAGCGCGGTGCGCAAATCATCGACATCAACATGGGGTGCCCTGCCAAAAAGGTGTGTAACAAGTGGGCAGGCTCGGCGCTGATGCAAGACGAGCCGTTGGCCCTGTCGATTGTGGAAGCGGTGGTCAACGCTGCGCAGCCGCACAATGTGCCCGTCACCCTCAAGATGCGCACAGGCTGGTGCGACACCCACAAAAACGCCGTCAGCATTGCGCGTGCCGCTGAAAGCGTGGGCGTGCAAATGCTCACCGTGCATGGCCGCACCCGCGAGCAAGGCTACAAAGGCTTGGCCGAGTACGACACCATTGCTGCAGTGAAGCAAGCGGTGCGTGTGCCCGTGGTGGCCAACGGCGACATTGACTCGCCCGAGAAAGCCAAAGAGGTGTTGCAGCTCACCGGCGCTGATGCGTTGATGGTGGGCCGCGCCGCGCAAGGCCGCCCTTGGATCTTTCGCGAAATCGCACACTACTTGGCCACGGGCGAGCATTTGGCGCAACCCTTGGTGCAAGAGGTGAGCCGCTTGTTGCTGGCGCACTTGGACGAGCATTACGCCTTGTATGGCGAGCGCACCGGTGTGCGCAGCGCGCGCAAACACATTGCTTGGTATGTGCGCAGCTTGCCTAGTGGCGAGGCGTTTCGCCAACACATGAACACCCTCGAAGACAGCGCATCGCAACACCGTGCCGTGGCTGCCTTTTTCGATGGCTTGGCGCAAACCCACGAGCGCTTGCCTGAACCTGTTTTATCCGTAGAACCGTTAGCTTTGCATGAGTAAAAAACACATTGAAGAGGTGGTCCGTGCCAGCCTCGAAACCTATTTCCGCGACCTCAAAGGCACCGAGCCTGACAACCTGCACGACATGATGGTGCGCGTCGTTGAAAAGCCGCTGCTTGAGGTGGTGATGCAACACGCCGATCACAACCAATCACGCGCTGCCGAATGGTTGGGCCTGAACCGCAACACGCTGCGCAAAAAACTTCTCGAACACAAACTCATCAAATAAGACTGCACCCCATGAAAGCACTCATCTCCGTCTCTGACAAAACCGGCATCGTCGAGCTGGCCCAACAACTCCACGCTTTGGGCGTGGGCCTCATCTCCACCGGCGGCACTGCCAAACTCTTGGCTGACAAAGGCTTGCCCGTGACCGAAGTGGCCGAAGTCACAGGCTTCCCCGAAATGCTCGATGGCCGTGTGAAAACCCTGCACCCCAAAGTGCACGGTGGTTTGCTGGCGCGCCGCGACACGCCCGAGCACATGGCCGCTTTGAAAGCGCACCACATCGACACGATTGACTTGCTCATCGTCAACCTCTACCCCTTTGAAGCCACCGTGGCCAAGCCCGGTTGCACATTGGCCGATGCGATTGAGAACATCGACATTGGCGGTCCCGCCATGGTGCGCTCTGCCGCCAAGAACTGGAAAGATGTGGGCATCGTCACCGACGCCAGCCAATACGCTGACGTGATCACTGAGTTGAAGGCCCACGGTAAGTTGAGCGACAAGCTGCGCTTTGCCTTGTCGGTGGCCGCGTTCAACCGCATCAGCCAATACGACGGTGCCATCAGCAACTACCTCTCCAGCGTCAAATTTGAAGCCGAAAAACTCAGCGAAGACTATGTGCCCGA
>JBEEJP010000014.1:0-18531 GCA_041169125.1 Pseudomonadota bacterium | reverse complement strand
TAGCCTGACACCTCTTTCTGTAAGATGAATCCCTTTGTCGTAATAAATTTCCTTCATCGATTCAACCGCTAACCCCTTTTCTCCTTGGTTAGCAATGTGTCGAATCAAACCAAAGTAAAGCTGGCGACCTGCTACCGTTTGCAACAGGGTTGCATTTGCCCCTTCCCAAAGCTGAACTTCAGCCAAAACTTTTAAAAGGTCTAGCAAGCTTTCAAGGTTTGAATTTAGATCGCTCATCTTTGGTCTACACAATTTATTAGCGAACTTGCATGATGCCGAGTCGATCTGTAGCAAATCAATTTATGATTCTCATTACCGGAAATTAATTCCTAATTATTTTGTATGCAAAATTAATTTAACATT
The DNA here is from genome assembly GCA_041169125.1 of Pseudomonadota bacterium. Taxonomy (GTDB): domain Bacteria; phylum Pseudomonadota; class Gammaproteobacteria; order Burkholderiales; family Burkholderiaceae_C; genus Limnohabitans. The sequence continues at coordinate 18,168 of JBEEJP010000014.1, read as the reverse complement.
ACAACTCAACAAATTTTGTTATTTTTATAAATAAAATGAGTAAAATCCAACTTTAGACGATAAAATTAAGATATAGGTATTACTTATAGCTGGCACGAAGTTATTATTCGGTCACAGACTTAGTCAGCGAGGACCTTCCCTCGGTCTGTCACAAGAATCGCCAAGAGTTGCAGATGAGGCTGGTCAGCATGAACCAAAAATTGCAACTATGGCGCTTTTGTCCACGTGTCTAAAAGTGTCTTTGGCTTACTTTTATTGCGAAAAAATTGAGCTCTCAGGATTGGTCATGAAAACAGAAAAAATGACCAAAGAGCAAATTCGCTTGCTTAATAAATACGCAAATGATTGACTGCGTAAATTCCCAACCAATAGGTGTTGACCACGCAATCAGTCCTAAGGACTTGAAGAAGGCTCGACTATGAATAAATCCCTAATTCATCCCCCTGACATGAAAGAAATGTAGGGCGGAAAAAACAAAACCTCGCAAACTATTGATTTTGCGAGGTTTTTAATTTCGAGTTTTGGTAGGCGCGATTGGAATCGAACCAACGACCCCCACCATGTCAAGGTGGTGCTCTAACCAACTGAGCTACGCGCCTACGTTGTTCGAAGCTGAGAGTATAGCAGACTTCAACGACGCCTTGCCGTACGCACGCCTTGAACCTCTTTAACCAAACCCAACACCTTTTGCAAACGACGCGAATCCCCAACCTCTACGGTGAACGTCATCCACGCCAAATCTTTGACCGATTGTGTTTGCACACCAATCACATTCATCTTCTCTTTGGCGAATACCTCCGAAATATCTCGCAACAAACCCTGACGATCAAGGGCTTCAATATTGACGTCCACGGGATACACCAAGGCTTGCGCCGAATCTGACTTTCCCCAATCCACATCAATCACACGGTCTGCATTGCGCAGTGCCATTTGTTTGAAGTTACCGCAATCAGCGCGATGAATACTGACCCCCTTGCCCCGTGTCACGAATCCACGAATCTCATCCGGTGGCGCAGGCTTGCAGCATTTGCTAAGTTGCGTCAGCAACGAATCAATCCCCACCACCAGCACACCGCTTTTAGACTTAGTGTCGTTGAATTTGGCTTTGCGCAGGCGCACATAGTCATCAGCCACCATCACCGTGGCAGGCGGGTTGAGCAATGTTTCAATGTTGCGCAAAGAGAACTCGTCCTTGCCCACCACCTCAAATAAGGCCTCAGCAGATTTGAAGCCCAGCTGGGAAGCCAAGTCATCGAGCTTCATCGCCGTTTTACCCTCGCGCTGCAACAGTTTTTCAACAGCATCACGCCCTTTTGCAACAGTCTCTTGCAAAGCTTGCGCATTGAACCATGCGCGTACTTTTGAGCGCGCACGCGAACTGGCCAAAAAGCCCAACTCCAGGTTCAACCAGTCGCGGGATGGTCCCCCTTCTTTGATGGCAGTGATTTCAACAGTCTGCCCATTTTTGAGCTGCGTGTTGAGTGGCACCATCGCTCCATCCACGCGCGCCCCACGGCAGCGATGACCGAGGTTGGTGTGCAAGGTGTAGGCAAAGTCAATCGGTGTACCACCTTGAGGCAACTCAACCACCGCTGCGTCTGGCGTGAGCACATAAATGCGATCACTCAGTGCATCGGTCGTGGCTTGGCTTTGCGCGTCGGCTGACAGCTCACGCTCCCAAGCCAACAGCTGACGCAAAACAGCAATCTTGGCATCGTAGTCACCGGACGCAGTGACGCCTGCGTACCCCTTGGCACCTGCTTCTTTGTAAGCCCAGTGCGCCGCTACACCATGCTCAGCGTGGTCGTGCATGTCTTGCGTGCGAATTTGAATTTCAATCGGTCTCCCTTGTGCATCACGCACGACCGTATGAAGCGATTGATAGCCATTCGATTTAGGCTTAGCAATGTAGTCGTCAAACTCAGAGTGAATGGGCGAAAACTTGGTGTGCACCAAGCTCAAAGCGGCATAACAATCGGGCACAGACGGCACCACCACACGCAAGGCTCGCACATCAAACACACGTGAAAAATCGAGCGATTTGCCACGCATTTTTTTCACAATGCTGTAGATGTGTTTGGGGCGACCTGCAACTTGTGCTGTGATGCCTTGTCCTTGAAGCTCGGACTCCAAACTTTCACGCAACTGCACCATGTAGTTCTCGCGCTCGACACGCTTTTCATCGAGCAGCTTGGCTATTTCCCGGTAGGTCTCAGGCTCAAGGAAGCGGAATGACAAGTCTTCCATTTCCCATTTGATTTGCCAAATACCCAAGCGGTTGGCTAACGGCGCGAACACGTGCAACGACTCATACGCCAAGCTGTGTGGCACAGGCAGTTTGGTTGCAGCATAGTGGCGCAAGGTTTGCAAACGCGAGGCCAAACGCAACAACACCACACGCAAATCACGCGAAAACGCCAGCAGCATCTTGCGTACGTTTTCGGTTTGCATCGCAACCATTTGGGCTTGCGCAGCCACTGCACGTGCTTGGCGTTGCACACGAATCAGACGTGTGGTTTCTAAGGCCAGCTCGGCGTAGCTCGGACCAAAGGCTTTTGCAATGACCTCTTCAGGCTTTTGCAAGTGCTCAGAGGCGTACACCAAGTAGCACGCGGCCTGCATAGCTTCTGAACCGCCAATTTGCTGCAAGATACCCGCAGTGGCATCGGCGTGCGAGAGTGCATCTTCTTGAGTATCCAGCGTGGCCCCCATCAGCAATGGCTGGGCAAAGGCACGCGCACGCGTGAGTGCCTCGGGTTGATCTGGCAAGTCTTGCAGCGAAGCGCTCAAAAGCGAGGTGTGCTGCGTTTCTCCGTTATGTTTCATGTAAGCCGCTGAACCGCATAATGTCTGTCTAGGTTTCTCATCGTAATGCATGGAGTTTTAAATGTCAGAACGCACACTCATCGGTAAAACAGCTTTAGTCACCGGTTCCACCAGCGGCATCGGTTTGGGCATCGCCAAGGCCTTGGCTCGCCAAGGTGCCAACATCATCCTCAACGGGTTTGGCGACACCGAAGGCCCCAAAGCCGAAGTGGCCGCTTTGGGTGTCAAAGTCAGCTACCACGGTGCAGACATGAGCAAAGCCTCTGACATCGAAGCAATGATGACTTTTGCCGCCGACACATTTGGCGGCGTTGACATCTTGGTCAACAACGCTGGCATTCAACACGTTGCCCCCGTCGAAGACTTTCCTGTCGAACGGTGGGACGCCATCATCGCCATCAACCTCAGCAGCGCTTTCCATACCTCACGTTTGGCATTGCCCTACATGAAGCAAAAAAACTGGGGACGCATCATTAACGTCGCGTCGATCCATGGCTTGGTGGGGTCTGTACAAAAGTCAGCCTATGTCGCTGCAAAACACGGCATTGTGGGTTTAACCAAAGTGACGGCGCTTGAAAACGCCACCACAGGCGTGACTTGCAACGCGATTTGCCCAGGCTGGGTGCTCACACCATTGGTTCAAAAACAAGTCGATGCCAAAGCTGCAGCGTTAGGTCTTTCAAACGACGAGGCCACTAAATTACTCTTGGGCGAAAAAGAGCCTTCAATGCAATTCACCACCCCAGAAGAACTAGGAGAACTGGCTGTTTTCTTCTGCTCAGCGGCCGGCAACAATGTGCGCGGTGTGGCGTGGAATATGGACGGAGGTTGGACCGCCCAGTAAGAAGCCTATGAAAATTTAGTCATTTGTTCACTCTTATTTATTAAATAAGAAATAATTTCTAGTGTAAATTACAACATACTGACTAAATTTCATTATCGTTGCGGCATGACACAAATCTATCCCAAAGAAACCAGTAAATTTGCAGACCGTTTCCGTTCAGCGCTCAAAGATGCTGGTGTTCGAGTTTCTGCAACGGTCGTTGCAAATGAGTTCAACTTGAGATACTGGGGCGAAGGAATTTCTTCACATGCAGCACGCAACTGGCTGATGGGCGTATCCATCCCCAAACAAGACAAACTACTGGTCTTGTCGAAGTGGCTCAAAATTTCCCCAGAAGGTTTGTTGTTCGGCACCCCCCCTCCCCGCCCTGCAGACGAAGACTTGAAAGACGAACACATCAACTTGGTGGATCAACAGCTCATATCTCGCTATTTTTCTTTGCTGCCAGAACACCGTCGTGTTGTGCGAGAAGTGGTTGATGGTTTAGCAGCCTTAGGCCTTCAGCCACCCAGCAATCAGTAAATTAGAGCAACTGCGCGAGCTTCCATACTTAGGCCCTGTCCCACAGGGCCTATTTTTTCGGCGGTCTTCGCTTTCACATTCACGCGCGACACCTCGACACCCAGTGCCAGCGCAATGCGCTCACACATCGCAGACATGTGAGAGGCCAACTTAGGGGCTTGTGCAATGACAGTGCTGTCGATGTTGCCAATTTGAAAACCTGCGGCGCGCACCATCTCTGCCGTCTTTTGTAACAACATCCAAGAGTCTGCACCTTTGTAGGCAGCATCGGTGTCTGAAAAATGCCGACCAATATCCCCCAACGCTGCGGCTCCGAGCAAAGCATCTGTGATCGCGTGCAACAACACATCCGCATCTGAATGTCCTAACAAACCGTGCGTGTGCTCGATGTGCACACCACCCAAGATGAGTGGGCGTCCCTCCACCAGGGCATGAACATCCCATCCTTCACCAATACGGAATACAGGTACGGTCATCGTGTGTTCTTTCTCTCAAGCGTCATTGACGTGAATTTAAAATAGCAGCAGCCAAGGCAAAGTCTTCTGGATAAGTCACTTTGAAGTTTTGGGCATTACCGGGAACCAGTAAAGGATGTAAACCCACCGCTTCGATCGCGCTGGCTTCATCCGTCACAGCACTCCCCACCTGCTCTAAAGCTCTGAGCAAAACGCCGATGCGAAACATTTGTGGTGTTTGCGCTAACCATTTGTCAGCACGATCCACTGTTTGATCGACTCGACCATTCACTTCTACCTTGAGCGTGTCGGCCAATTTGTGGGCGAGCAAACCGCCCACCGCATCGTTTTGACAAGCATCGATCAACGCATTGATTTGCTCAGAAGTCACCAAGCAACGGGCGGCATCGTGTACCAACACCCAGTCAGCTTCGTTCGCACCAAGTGCCACCAACTCATGCAAGCCAGCCAACACACTTTCTGCGCGGGTGGCACCACCTGTACGAGACAGTGTGAACAAGGGCTGCGGATGCGCTACAAGAACACCATCCATGTGCACATCATCCGGCGCCACAACCAAAACGCCCTTAGCCAGGCGTGTCACACCCGTAAAGGCTTGGAGGGTGTGCACCACCATGGGCAACCCAGCAATAGATTGGTACTGCTTAGGCGTGGCCGTGCCCGCACGGCTGCCAAAGCCAGCGCAAGGAATGACTGCAAAAAAACGAATGGGAGCAGATGGATGTGAGGGCATTGAATAGGTGGCGAGCCAAGAGCTCGGCCCCCATTCTAAAATCATGTCAATGCATCTGCCCTCTTTGAGTCCCGGCAAACGATTTGCCATGCCCCGTCCTGTCGGTTCTGCGGACGCATTGCTGCTCGCACAGCTGGGCACACGCGAAAAAACCAAACAACAACGTGTCGCCATCATCACCGCCGATGCGGTGGATGCCCAACGGCTGCAAGACGAAATGGCATTTTTCGCGCCCGACTTGCGCTGCGTGCTCTTTCCCGACTGGGAAACGCTGCCCTACGACAGCTTCTCGCCCCACCAAGACCTGATCAGCGAACGTTTGGCTACGCTTTGGCGAATTTCTCAGGGAGAAGCCGATGTGGTGCTCATCCCCGCCACTACCGCGCTCTACCGCTTAGCCCCACCAGCCTTCTTGGCGGGCTACACCTTTCACTTCAAGGTCAAGCAAGCGCTGGACGAAGCCAAGCTCAAATCACAGCTCACCCTCGCGGGCTACACACATGTCACGCAAGTGGTCAGCCCCGGCGAATACGCCGTGCGCGGTGGTTTGATTGACCTCTTCCCCATGGGCTCACTGGTGCCCTACCGCGTGGATTTGTTTGACAACGAAATCGACTCCATCCGCACCTTCGATCCCGACAGCCAACGCAGCCTTTACCCCGTGCCCGAAGTGCGCTTGTTGCCGGGCCGTGAATTTCCCATGGACGATGCTGCGCGTGCGTTGTTTCGTCAGCGCTGGCGCGAAATGCTCGATGGTGACCCCACCAAGAGTCGCATCTACAAAGACATGGGCAACGGTGTGGCCACCGCCGGCATCGAGTACTACCTGCCGTTGTTCTTTGAAGAAACCGCCACGGTGTTTGACTACCTTGGCACATCGGCCACCGTGGTCTTGCACGGAGACCTAGAGCCTGTCTTCCAACGCTTTTGGCAGGACACGCAAGACCGTTTCCGCCTCGTGCAAGGTGACCCCGAGCGCCCCGCACTGCCGCCCGCCAACCTATTTTTAAGCGCCGAACAGTTTTACGCCTCGGCCAACAGCTACGCGCAGTTTGCACTGCGCCCGCAGGTGACCGACGTCATCGACAACGCGTTTGCACAAACTCTGCCTGACCTCACCGTCGTACGCGGCGCAGCCGACCCGCTGCAAAAGCTGCAAGCGCACGCAGGCAAAACCGCCAACCGCTTGCTCATCTTGGCCGAGAGTGATGGCCGACGTGAAAGCTTGCTTGACTTCTTGCGCTCGTCCAACGTCAGTCCGCCGGCATTTGATTCGCTGGCCGAATTTGAGGGCAGCCACGAAAAAATCGGCATTGCCACCGCCGCCCTGCAAGTGGGCTTTAGCTGGACCGAGGCTGGCTTAGACCTCATCACCGAGACCGAGCTGTTTGCCGTGGGCGCCACCACGCGACGTCGCAAAAAACAAGAACAAGTCAGCGATGTTGAAGCGCTCATCAAAGATCTGTCCGAGCTCAACCTCGGCGACCCCGTGGTGCACAACGCCCACGGCATTGGTCGCTACCGTGGCCTCATCAACATGGACCTCGGCGAAAAGAACGCCGACGGGTCATCGGCCTTGCAAGAATTCTTGCACCTTGAATACGCCGACAACGCCGTGCTGTATGTGCCGGTGAGCCAGTTGCACCTCATTGGCCGTTACACCGGCGTGAGTGCCGACGAAGCCCCACTGCACAAACTTGGTTCAGCCCAATGGGACAAAGCCAAACGCCGCGCTGCCGAGCAAGTGCGTGATGCCGCAGCAGAGCTGCTCAACATCTACGCACGCCGCGCCGCACGCCAAGGCCACCCCTTCCGCTATTCGCCGCAAGACTACGAAACCTTCGCCAATGACTTCGGTTTTGAAGAAACCGCCGACCAACGCGCGGCCATCCACGCCGTCATGCAAGACATGATCAGCCCACGCCCCATGGACCGATTGGTGTGTGGTGATGTGGGCTTTGGCAAAACCGAGGTGGCGCTGCGCGCTGCGTTTGTGGCGGTGACCGGTGGCAAGCAAGTGGCCTTCTTGGCCCCCACCACCTTGCTGGCCGAGCAGCACTACCAAACGCTGGTGGACCGCTTCAGCAAATGGCCCATCAAGATTGCAGAGATGAGCCGCTTTCGCTCGACCAAAGAAATCAACACCGCCATCAAAGGCGTGGAAGAAGGCACGGTCGACATCGTGGTGGGCACACACAAGCTGCTCAGCGAGTCGGTCAAGTTCAAAGACCTTGGTCTCTTGATCATCGACGAAGAACACCGCTTTGGCGTGCGTCACAAAGAGGCCATGAAAGCCCTGCGCGCTGAGGTGGATGTGCTCACGCTCACCGCGACCCCTATACCGCGCACGCTGGGCATGGCACTGGAAGGCTTGCGCGATTTGAGCGTCATCGCCACGGCACCGCAACGCCGCTTGGCCATCAAAACTTTTGTGCGCAACGAAGGCAACGGCGTCATTCGAGAAGCCGTGCTGCGTGAACTCAAACGTGGCGGCCAGTGCTATTTCTTGCACAACGATGTGGCCACCATCGAAAACCGCCGCGCCCAACTCGAAGAGCTGCTGCCCGAAGCCCGCATTGCGGTGGCCCACGGTCAAATGCCTGAACGTGAGTTGGAGCGCGTCATGCGCGACTTTGTGGCCCAACGCTACAACATGCTGCTGTGCTCCACCATCATCGAGACCGGCATTGACGTGCCCAGTGCCAACACCATCATCATGAGCCGTGCCGACAAGTTTGGTTTGGCCCAGCTGCACCAGCTGCGTGGTCGCGTAGGCCGCAGCCACCACCAAGCCTATGCCTACCTCATGGTGCCCGACACACAAGGCCTGACCAAGCAAGCTGCACAACGCTTGGATGCCATTCAACAAATGGAAGAGCTCGGTTCTGGCTTTTACCTCGCCATGCACGACCTTGAAATTCGTGGCGCAGGCGAAGTGCTGGGCGAAAGCCAAAGCGGCAACATGCTCGAAGTAGGTTTTCAGCTCTACAACGACATGCTCTCAGAAGCCGTGCGTGCTTTGAAAAACGGCGAAGAGCCTGATCTCCTCAGCCCCTTGAGCGCCACCACCGAAATCAACCTGCACGCTCCTGCCTTGTTGCCTGACGACTACTGTGGCGATGTGCACCTGCGTTTGTCGTTCTACAAGAAATTGGCCACCGCCAAAACGGGCGACCAAATTGACGCGTTGCTCGAAGAAATCGTGGACCGCTTTGGCAAACTCCCCGCGCAAGCCCAAACTCTCATCGACGTGCACCGCCTGCGTGTGCAAGCGCGCAGCTACGGTGTGACCAAAGTGGATGCAGCGCCCGGTGTGACGCACATCAGCTTCAAGCCCAACCCACCGTTTGATGCCATGCGCATCATCGAACTAGTGCAAAAAAACAAGCACATCAAACTCGCTGGCAACGACCGCCTGCGCATCGAGCGTGAATTGCCAGAGCCAACCGCCCGCGCACAAATGGTGCGCGATGTGCTGCGCTCGCTGGGCACTCCCATCACACCGGCCAATAAAGCGGCTGAGGCTCAGTCATAAGCATGGATTTTGAAATTGCCGTCATCTTGGCTTGCTTGATCGCCTCGCTCTGGCTCAAACCTTGGCGCATGCTGGCGGGCACCGAGTTGCTCACGCCTTTGCTGGCCACCCTGGTGTTGCTGCCGTGGCTGTGGGCATTGCCCAGCTTGCACCACATGCCGCTACAACTGCATTGGTCGGGCGCGCCCTTGGTCACGCTCATGCTCGGGTGGCCCTTGGCTGTTTTGGCCCTTATTGGCGTAGGCATCATCACCACATTGATCTCCACCACATCGGTCGAAACAGCTGCAGCCCTCATCGTGTGGCAAGGCTTGTTGCCAGCCACCTTTGTGTTGCTGCTTGGCGCTGCGTTGCGCCGTTGGGTATCGCACCACCCGTTTGTGTATGTGTTGGGGCGAGGCTTTTTGGGCTCGGTGCTGTGCATTTTTGCCGCCAGCCTATTGGCCCAATGGACCGGCCACGAACTGCCCAACGTGGGCACGGGTTTATCCCTCATCGGTTTTTGGCTCATGGCGTGGGGCGACGCGTTCGTTACCGGCATGATGTGCGCCATCTTTGTGGCATTCAAGCCGCATTGGCTAGCGACTTGGTCAGATCAGATGTATTTGAAAAGCTAACCCACACCACCCGCGATAATTCCACCCCATGACTTCTGCGACCGAATTTGCCCCTGGCCTTGTGGTTCAAGGCTTTGCTGCCCCCTTGTCTTTGTCCGCGTTCAAGCTGATCGCGTTTGACATGGACTCCACGCTCATCAACATCGAGTGCATTGACGAAATTGCCGATGCCGCAGGCCGTAAGGCCGAGGTGGCGGCCATCACCGAAGCGGCGATGCGCGGTGAAATCACCGACTTCAAAGACAGCTTGCGCCGCCGCGTGGCGTTGCTCAAAGGTGTGCCTGAGTCTGCGCTGCACGAGGTGTTTGAACAGCGTCTGCGCCTAAACCCAGGTGCCAAAAACTTGGTGGACACCTGCAAGGCCCACGGCATGAAAGTGTTATTGGTCAGCGGTGGCTTTACCTTTTTTGCCGACCGTGTGTGCGAGATGTTGAACATCGACTACGCGCGCAGCAATGTGCTGGCCATCAACAACGGCCACCTCACAGGCGATGTGGTCACACAAGACTGGGGCGATATTTGTGACGGCGCAGAAAAGCGCAAGATGCTGCTGCACATCTGTGCACAAATTGGCATCAGCCCCAAAGAGGCCATTGCCATGGGCGATGGCGCGAATGATTTGCTGATGATGGGCGAAGCGGGCCTGTCAGTGGCCTACCACGCCAAACCCAAAGTGCGCGAGCAAGCCATGGTGGCCATCAACGACGGTGGCTTAGACCGTTTGCTGGAAGTGGTGAAGCCCTGAATGCAGTGCCCTGCTTAGGGCGACACGCACTGCTGCGCATGAGCAGTGCACATTGGGCACGCATTAGATCGGGGGGTGCTTAGCCACTCGCATGTTTAGCGCAGCGCGTTGTAAATCGTCTGCGCCAATTCTTCTGAAATACCTTCCACCGTGCACAAGTCTTGCACGCTGGCATCGGCCACGCCGCGTGCGCCGCCAAAGCGTTGCAGCAGCTTGGCGCGTTTCTTGGGGCCGATGCCCGGAATGTCTTCGAGCTTGCTGCCCCCCACGCGCACCTTGGCGCGTGCCGCACGCATGCCGGTGATGGCAAAGCGGTGCGCCTCGTCCCGAATTTGCGCCACCAGCATGAGCGCTGCCGAGTCTTTGCCGAGGTACACCTTCTCGCGGCCATCGGCAAACACCAACTCTTCGAGGCCCACTTTGCGACCCTCGCCTTTTTCCACGCCCACCAAGCGCGACAGGTCTAAGCCCAACGACTCAAACACCTCACGCGCCATGCTCACTTGGCCTTTGCCACCGTCAATCAGCACAAGATCGGGCAACTTGCCTTCGCCTGCACGCACGGCCTCGGCCAGCTTGCTGTAGCGGCGCATGAGCACTTGGCGCATCGCGGCGTAGTCGTCGCCACCGGTGATGCCGTCGATGTTGTAACGCCGATATTCGGCGCTTTGCATTTTGTGGTGGTGGTACACCACGCACGAGGCCTGCGTGGCTTCGCCGGCCGTGTGTGAAATGTCAAAGCACTCCACACGCAGTTGCTCTAAGTCGTCCACCGCCATGTCCAGCGCTTCGGCCAGCGCACGGGTACGGGCTTGTTGCGAGCCCTCTTCGGCCAGCAAGCGAGCCAGCTGGATGTCGGCGTTTTGCTGCGCCATTTCCAACCACACACGGCGCTGCTCACGCGGCTGGTGCACCGCGTTGATGCGCACCCCTGTTTGCTCGGTCAGGGCTTCGACCAACATCTTGTCCACCGCGTGGCTGGTGATGAGTGTGGGCGGCACGGGTACCTCAAGGTAATGCTGGCTGAGGAAAGCCTCCAGCACATCGGCGGGCGCGTCTTGGTCCACATGCACGGGGAAGTAAGGCCGGTCGCCCAAGTGGCGGCCTCCGCGCACCATGGCCAAGTTCACACACGCCTTGCCACCCTGCACCTTGACAGCCAAGATGTCCACATCCTGGTCGCCCACGGTGTCCACCGCTTGCTGGTGCAGCACTTTGGAGAGTGCGCTCATTTGGTTGCGCAGCTCGGCGGCTTGTTCAAACTCCAGTTTTTCGGAGTGCGCCATCATGCGCGCCTCAATGGCGGCCATGACTTCTTGCGTTTCGCCTTTGAGCATGCGCATGGCACTGTCCACATCGCGCTGGTAATCAACCGCCGAAATTTGCCCCACGCAAGGGCCTGAGCAGCGTTTGATCTGAAACAGCAAACACGGGCGCGTGCGGTTGTTGAACACCGTGTCTTCACAGGTGCGCAAGCGAAACACTTTTTGCAGCAGCTGAATCGCCTCGCGCACCGCCCACACGCTGGGGTAGGGGCCAAAGTAGTGGTGGCGTTTGTCCACCGCGCCACGGTAGTACACAATGCGCGACACCTGTGCCGCCGACGGATGCCCCGAGCTTTGCGCCGCCGCACTGGTGCTGGCGTGGGTGACCTTCAAATACGGGTAGCTTTTGTCGTCCCGAAACAAGATGTTGTACTTGGGCTTGAGCGTCTTGATGAGGTTGTTTTCCAGCAGCAGCGCTTCGGCCTCAGAGCGCACCACCGTGGTTTCCATGCGCGCAATCTTGCCCACCATGTGGCCAATGCGTGTGCCCCCATGGTCTTTTTGGAAATAGCTCGACACCCGTTTTTTCAGGTTGATGGCCTTGCCCACGTACAGCACTTGGCTCTGCGCATCGAAATAGCGGTACACGCCCGGCAGCATGGGCAAGCTCGCCACTTGCGCCAACAGCTCGGGCGTGTGACGTGGCACAGCCTCAGCGGTTTTGCTGGGCTTGGCTTTGCTGGGCTCTTCGGCCGCGGGCTCTTTTTCGGGCGTGGTGTCTTGGGACATGCGCGTATTGTGGACAATCTCGGGCGTGAATTTATCTTTTGACATTTTTTGCCGCGTCATCGACAACCACGGCGACCTAGGCGTGTGTTGGCGGCTGTGCGCCGACCTCGCACAACGTGGCCATCGCGTTCGCCTGTGGGTGGACGACGCTTCAGCATTGGCGTGGATGGCACCGCAAGGCCATGCAGGTGTAGCGGTGCGCGCATGGCCCACAGAAGCTGAGCTGCAAGCCTTGTCAAAAGACCCCAGCTTTCAAGTCGCCGAGGTGGTGGTGGAAGCCTTTGGTTGCGAACTCCCTGAAGCGTTTCAAGCGCTGATGGCGTGCGACACACCACCGGTGTGGATCAACCTCGAATACCTGAGCGCCGAAAGCTATGTGGCCCGCTCGCACGGCTTAGCCTCGCCCGTCATGAGCGGCCCCACCAAGGGGTGCACCAAGTGGTTTTTCTTTCCAGGCTTCACGCCTGACACCGGGGGCTTGCTGCGTGAGGCCGATTTACTGCGGCAATCCCAGTTTGACCGCGCGGCATGGCTCACCGCCCTACCGCTCGACGCACCCATCGCAGAAAACGAGCAGTGCATCAGCCTGTTTTGCTACGAGCCCGCAGCCCTGCACCAGTGGCTGAAGCAACTCAGTCAAGCCAGCGAACCAACCCGCTTGCTGGTCGCGCAAGGCCGCCCCAGCGCCGCCGTGACCCAAGCCGCACAGGCGTTGGACATGCCCCTCAACGGCACGGGCCAGCTGCGCATCAGCCAACTGCCCTACTTGAGCCAAACCGACTTTGACCACCTGCTGTGGGCCTGCGACTTCAACTGTGTGCGCGGCGAGGACTCACTGGTACGCGCCTTGTGGGCGGGCCAGCCGTTTGCTTGGCACATTTACCCGCAAGACGACAACGCCCACCACGACAAGCTGCTGGCCTTTGAATCCGAGATGGACATGCCCGCTGCGTTAAGACAATTTCATGCCATTTGGAATGGTCTTGAAACAGGCCCGCTTCCCGCGCTATCCCGCACTGCCATTGACGATTGGCGCACCTGGAGCCAACGCGTTAGACGTGGTTTATGGGCCCAAACCGACCTCACCAGCCAACTCGTCAGTTTTGTGGCTCAAAAACGCTAAAATAAGCGGCTTTGCGAACCCCAGTGGCCTGTTGGCCGCCCGGGCCACATACCTCTTAGAAAACTTCACATCATTATGAAAACCGCACAAGAAATCCGCGTTGGTAACGTCATCATGCACGGCAAGGACCCTATGGTTGTCCTGCGCACCGAATACCAACGTGGCGGTCGTGGCTCGTCCACCGTTCGCATGAAATTGAAAAGCTTGATCGCCAACTTCGGTACCGAAGTCGTGTTCAAAGCCGACGACAAAATGGACCAAGTCATCTTGGACAAAAAAGAGTGCACCTACTCTTACTTTGCAGACCCCATGTACGTGTGCATGGATGCTGAGTTCAACCAATACGAAGTCGAAGCCAGCAACATGGGCGACGCCTTGAACTACCTCGAAGACGGCATGGAACTCGAAGTGGTGTTCTACGACGAGAAAGCCATTTCCGTCGAATTGCCCACCAACGTGACACGCGAAATCACTTGGACTGAGCCCGCTGTCAAAGGCGACACCTCAGGCAAAGTGTTGAAGCCCGCCAAAATCGCCACAGGCTTCGAAGTGGCTGTGCCTTTGTTTGTGGCACAAGGCGACAAGGTCGAAATCGACACACGCACAGGCGAATACCGCAAGCGCGTCTAAGCCTTCTTTGGCATTCGCACATCAAGGCTCCTTCGGGAGCCTTTTTTCATGGCGAGCCCCAAACCAGCCGCTAACATAGCGACATGGATGGAATGCTAGACCCTCACGACCGACGCCTTGCCGAAGCTTGGGAAACCCTCAAAGCACACTACGACAACGGCGACTCACTCAAACCCGAATCCAATCGCTTGGCGTTTGCAGACCCCGAGTTTTTGCTGCGTCGCGAAACCCGTGGCATGCGGATTCAACTCGAAATGCTCAAGCCCGACTTGGCGCAAAAAGAACACGGCATCGAACACACGGTGGTGGTGTTTGGCAGTGCGCGGTTTCGCAGCGAAGAGGTGTCTCACCAAGAGCTCATTCGCGCACGCGCCACAGGCGATGAGCAGCAAATTGCCAAGGCCGAAACCTTGGTGCGCAACGCCCGCTTCTACGAGCAAGCCCGTGCGTTGGGTCACACCATCGCCAAGTACAGCGAAACCCGAACCAATGGCCGCAAGCTCTTCATTTGCACAGGCGGCGGCCCTGGCATCATGGAAGCCGCCAACCGTGGCGCACAAGAGGCGGGTGGCATCAGCGTGGGCCTCAACATCGCCCTGCCCCATGAGCAAACGCCCAACCCGTACATCACACCCGAGCTGAGCTTCAAATTCCACTACTTTGCCTTGCGCAAAATGCACTTCATGATGCGCGCCAAGGCCTTGGTGGCTTTCCCCGGTGGTTTTGGCACCTTGGACGAGTTGTTTGAAACACTCACCTTGGTGCAGTGCAAAAAATCCAAACCTGTGCCTATCGTGCTGTTTGGCAGCAGCTACTGGAAACGTTTGCTGCACCTCGATGTGTTGGTCGAAGAAGGCGTGGTGTCCGAGGAGGACTTGGACTTGTTCAAATACGTCGACAGCGTGGACGACGCTTGGAACTTCATTCGCTCTTTTTATGAACTCTGAGCTGGTACGCGCTGCGTGAACCCAAGCCCACCACCGCTGACACACACCAAAACACCCCACTGATGCCAATGACGGTGCCCGCTGCACCGAACACCATGGGCATCAGCACACTGGACGCATTGATGCCCATCAAGCGTAAGCCCAACGCCTCGCCATGGCGATGCTCTGGGGTGATTTGATGCAAGGTACTCATCACCATCGGCTGCACACCGCCCAGCGACAAACCCACCAGCACCGAACACCCCCCCATCAACCAAGCGGTTTCGGTGAAGGGGTACACGGCCAGCATGAATGAGGTGATGAGCATCGCCCCGGTGATGACCTGCCACTCCAACAAACGTGCGGCAATGAAGGGCATCATCATCCGAATGAAAGCCGCGGCCAATGCGAACGCCCCCAAGATCGAGCCAATGGCAGATGCGCTCAAGCCACGCTCATGCCCCAAGATCGGCACGACAAACGTGTGCACATCCCAACAGGCAGACAAAAACCAATTCACCATCAACAGGCGACGGAACATGGGTTCATTCAGCAAATCCCATGCGCTGTTGCTTTCATGGCCTTCGGGCTTGACCACTTTGGGTAGCTCATGCGCTTGACGAATCCACAGCCATGCGGCCACAGGTAAGAGCGCCATCGCAGCAAACGCCCACTGAAAGCCCGCATGGTCAATCAACAAACCCGCCATCAATGGGCCGATGAAATTAGAAAACGCGGGCGCAATGGACAACCAACTGAACGCCTGTTTCATTTGGGCCAACCCCTGTGCCGCACGGCCCACATGACGCTGCAGGGCAATGATGGCAATGCCCGTTGCCCCGCCTGTCATCAACCCACTGAAACACAACACAGGAAAGATGGGCCACAGTGCAGCGGCACCTGCGCCAACAGCCCCCATCAACACGCTCCACATGACGGGGCGTTTCAAGCCGTGCAGGTCGGCATAGCGCCCTGCGGGCAAGGCCAAAAACACTTGGGTCAATGCAAACATGGCCAGCAGCACACCCACGGCGGCTTCACTCTGGCCACTGCGTAAGGCCATCAACGGGGCTGCCATGCGCATGCCCGCCATGCAGGCGTGCAGGCACACTTGGCCTGCAATCAGCTTGGCGAGTTCACGTTTCAAACTTTGGCATCCGTGTCGTCCAGGGCATCGTCAAACTTGGGCAACAAGGCTTGCGCTTCACCTTCGGGTAAAGCTTCGACGTTCTTCAATGCCCGACGCATCTGGCGGCTGCGGGTGTCGGCACGGTCCAAGGTGTCGGCTGCTTTTTGCACCTGTTCGCGCACTTTCTCCACCCAATCGCCGTAGCGCTCAAACTCGGTTTTGACGGCGCCTAACACCTTCCACACCTCAGAGGCTTGTTGCTCCAGTGCGAGCGTGCGAAAGCCCATGTGCAAGCTATTGAGCATGGCCAACAAGGTGGTGGGCCCTGCGAGCGTGACACGGTGGTCGCGTTGCAAACTGTCCATCAAACCGGGGCGGCGCAACACCTCGGCATACAAGCCTTCGGTGGGCAAAAACAAAATCGCGAAGTCGGTGGTGTGCGGTGGAGCCAAGTAGCTGTCGGCAATGCTCTTGGCTTCGGTGCGAATACGTGTTTCCAGCGCCTTGGCGGCCACCTCGGCAGCCACGGCATCTGCACGGTCTTGGGCGTCGAGCAAACGCTCGTAGTCTTCGCGGGGAAACTTGGCATCAATGGGCAACCACACGGGTTCGCCATCTGCACCGCCTCGACCAGGAAAGCGAATGGCAAAGTCCACACGCTGGTTGCTGCGGGGTTTGGTCTCCACTTGCTTGGCGTACTGCTCCAACGTCAACACTTGCTCAAGCAAGGCTTCAAGTTGCACCTCACCAAACATACCGCGTGTTTTCACATTGGTCAGCACGCGCTGCAAGCTGCCCACACCGTCGGCCAACTTTTGCATTTGACCTAGACCGTTGTGCACCTGTTCCAGACGCTCTGCCACTTGTTTAAAGCTTTCGGACAGGCGTTTTTCCAGCGTGGTTTGCAGCTTCTCGTCCACCGTGCGACGCATTTCATCCAACTTGTCGGCATTGCTTTTTTGCAACTGCTGCAACTGTTGGTTCAAGGTGTCGCTGATGGTTTTTTGCATCAAGGTGAGTTGCTGCACTTGGCTTTGCTGAAACAGCGCCAAGTTTTGCGTCAACTCTTGACGCCCGCCGCGTGACGACTCGGTAATTTCGGTGCGCAGCTCGCGCTCGATACGCTCTAGCTTGTCGTGCATGCTTTGCAAGCTCTGCTGCAAGGCTTGAGCAGCCGCATCGTTTTGGCCACTGGGGCGGCGCAGCAACAGCGCCAAAAGCAATGCGTTGACAACACCAACGCCAACCGTGATCCAAATGTCCATCATGCGGCGACCGAGTTCAAGGGCGTGATGGATTTGCCTTGGGTGAAGTAACTGATGAGGTTGTCAGCCGCCAAATCGGCCATGGCCATGCGCGTCGGAATCGATGCGCTGGCAATGTGCGGCGTGAGCACGACATTGGGCACCGTCAACAAATCAGGGTGAACTTTGGGCTCGCCTTCGAACACATCCAAACCGGCCGCTGCAATTTGCTTGTTGCGCAACGCCACTGCCAAAGCAGCGTCATCCACGATGCCACCGCGTGCGATGTTGACAAGGGTGGCGGTAGGCTTCATTTGCGCCAACTCTGCCGCACCAATGGTGTGATGCGACGCTGCACTATAGGGCACGACCAACATCACATGGTCAGCGGTTTTGAGCAGTTCTTCTTTGCTCACATAGGTGGCTTTGCATTCGGCTTCGGCTTCGGCACTCAAACGCGAACGGTTGTGATAAATCACCTTCATGCCAAAGCCATGTGCCGCGCGGCGTGCAATACCTTGGCCGATGCGACCCATCCCCAAAATACCGATCGTGCTGCCATGCACTTCGGCACCAGCAAACATGTCGTAACGCCACTGCGTCCACTCGCCACGGCGCAAATAATGCTCGCTCTCGGTGATCCGGCGCGCGGTGGCCATCAACAAGGCAAAACCAAAGTCAGCGGTGGTTTCGGTCAACACATCGGGGGTATTGCTGGCTTGGACACCTTGGTTCGTCATGGCGGGCACATCCAAGTTGTTGTA
>JBEEJP010000013.1:0-19172 GCA_041169125.1 Pseudomonadota bacterium | reverse complement strand
TCAAATCAATGCAATAGGGCACCGCTGCAAACACCCCGTCGACGATGGACTTGCCATCGGCATCTTTCAAACCACCCAAAGTCTCTTGGATCGATTTGGGTTGGCCGGGTAGATTGATGATGAGGCATTCATCGCGAATCACAGCCACTTGGCGTGACAGGATGGCGGTGGGCACAAACTTCAAGCTCACTTGGCGCATTTGCTCGCCAAAGCCGGGCATCTCTTTGTGGGCCACAGCCAGTGTAGCTTCGGGCGTGACGTCACGTTTGGCGGGGCCTGTGCCACCCGTGGTGAGCACCAAGTGGCAGCCCGCATCGACCAACGCAATGAGGGTTTGGCTGATGGTGTCTTGCTCATCGGGAATGAGACGCTCGACATAGTCAATCGGGTTGTACAAGGCTTGACCCAACCAATCGCGCAGGGCGGGGAGGCCCTTGTCTTCATACGTGCCGCTTGAGGCACGGTCACTGATGGACACAATGCCTACCTTGAGGGTGTCGCAGCGAGTATCGGGTGCAGGCACGGTGGTGTCGGTCATGGTTTGTAGCTTTCTTCGTCTTCGTCGGGCGTGTGCAAAGCATCTTCCGCTAAGTTGAGCTGTTCTTTGATCAACTGAAAAATCTCACGGTACGAACGGCTTTGGCGTGGCAACAAGCCTTTGGCAATGTCGGCCTTGGTGGTGGCATCGTCTTTGCGGGCTTGACGCACCAGCGCGCGCAGCTGTTGGCTGTCGGTGCCGGGGTATTCAGTCATCCAAGCTTGTAAGGCGTTGTCATCGGCCATCAGACGGTCACGCCAGCTCTCGGCCAAGTGAAGGGCCAAGGTGTCTTTGGTGCTGCCCATGCGTTGTTCGTTGAGGGCGTCTTTGACCGCTTCAATCGACTCATCGCTGAGTTTGCGCATGAGCTTGCCCACGTACTGCATTTGACGGCGTTTGCCTTCAAAGTTGGTGATGCGTCGGGCTTCGGCCAGCGCTTCGCGCAACAAGTCGCTCATGTGGCCTTGGGCGTGTAGGCGTTCGGTCAGGTCGTTGCGCAGGGTGAGGAGCTCCACCCCCAGCTCTTGACGGCCATCGCTGTCTTTTTTGCGGTCGGTGCGGGTTTTGCCTTCGGTGCCGCGGAGCTCGGCTTTGAGTTCGAGGTCGAGTTCACTGCCTTCGGCCACGAACATGCCTTTGACGAAGTAGCCTTTTTTGGGTTTGCGTGACATAAATAGGGAGCTTGAAATAGGTCGGTTTGTCCCTCCGTACAAAGGGCAAACGCTGTGACAAGTATCATAGCCGCCCATATGACCCAAGCCGCCCAACCCCAAGCCTCTTCCCATACGCCTGCCCAAGGTTTCAGCTACAGCCGCGAGCACTTCGAGTCGCTGGTGGATGCTGCTTTGAAGCACGCCAAAAAGCTAGGCGCCACCGATGCGGGGGCTGATGCGTCAGAGGGCTGCGGCTTGAGCGTGTCGGTGCGCAAAGGTGAGCTGGAAAACGTAGAACGCAACCGCGACAAATCGCTGGGCGTGACGGTGTACTTGGGGCACCGCCGTGGCAATGCGAACACGTCGGACTTCTCGCAAGCCGCGATTGAGCGCACGGTGCAAGCGGCTTACGACATTGCACGATTCACCGCGGAAGACCCCGTGGCGGGTTTGCCCGATGAAAAAGACATTGCCCAGCATCACCCCGACTTGGATTTGTTTCACCCTTGGAGCATCACCAGCGCCGACGCTGCCACGCTGGCACTGCGCTGCGAAGCGGCGGCCATGCAAACCGACAGGCGTATCACCAACAGCGAAGGTGCGGCGGTGTCGGCACAGCAAAGTCATTTTTTCAGTGCGCACACGCATGGTTTTCGTGGAGGGTATGCCAGCTCGCGCCACACCATTTCGGTCGCGCCCATTGCTGGTAAGGGTGACGGCATGCAGCGCGATGCATGGTACAGCTCGATGCGCAGCGCCGATGAGTTGGCCTCGCCCGAGGCGGTGGGTCGCTACGCCGCAGAGCGTGCGCTGAGCCGTTTGAAGTCACGCAAGATTGCCACGGTGCAATGCCCCGTGTTGTTTGAAGCTCCTGTGGCCGCTGGCTTGTTGGGTGGTTTTGTGCAAGCTGTGAGCGGTGGCGCCCTGTACCGCAAGAGCACGTTTTTGCTTGACTCGTTGGGTAAAACGGTATTCCCCAAACACATTGATATTTCAGAAGACCCGTTTGTCATGCGTGGCAAAGGGAGCTCGCCGTTTGACGATGAAGGCGTCATCACCCGCGCACGCCGCGTGGTCGATGCGGGGCGTGTGGAAGGTTATTTCCTGAGCAGCTACACCGCGCGCAAGCTTGGCATGCCCACCACCGGTAACTCGGGAGGCTCGCATAACTTGGTCATGTCTTCACGCCTCACACAAAGTACAGACGACCTCGATGCCATGCTGCAAAAACTCGGCACCGGTTTGTTTGTGATTGAGTTGATGGGCCAAGGTGTGAACTACGTGACCGGCGACTATTCACGCGGCGCCAGTGGGTTTTGGGTGGAGAACGGACGCATTGCCTATCCCGTGCAAGAGATCACCATTGCAGGCAATATGAAAGACATGTTCCAAGGCATTGAGGCGATGGGGGCAGACGCTTACACCATGGGCGCGAAGACGGTTGGTTCTGTGTTGATCAATCGGATGAAGGTGGCGGGTAGCTAATTTTTGTTCGCAGCGTTTTTGGTTTGTAGTTTGCTGACGCGCGAATGCGGTGTGGCCTAACTACCCTAGACTCCTCTTCGCTGTGCTCAGAATGTCGCTACGGGCATTAGGTCTCACCCCGTCAACAGTAAGAGAAGGGGGTATCTCCAGCTCTCAAAGATGAAGGTATTAACCGGCCAACGCAGCCTTCACCGCCGCAGACACCAAGCCCATATCGGCCTTGCCTGCTAACTGAGTCTTCACAGCCCCCATGACTTTGCCCATATCTCCAGGGCCTGTCGCGCCCACGTCGGCCATGATGGCTTTCACGGCAGCGGTGATCTCTTCGGCGCTCAAGCGTTGAGGCAAATACACCTCCAACACTTTCATTTCGGCACTTTCGATGTCAGCCAAATCTTGGCGTTGGGCGGTGAGGTAAGCGGCCACCGAGTCTTTGCGCTGTTTGATGAGCTTGTCCACGATGGCGATCACCATGGCGTCGTCCAATTCCACACGTTCGTCAACTTCTTTTTGTTTCATCGCGGCTTGCAGCAAGCGGATGGTGCCCAGGCGCACGCTGTCTTTGGCGCGCATGGCGGTTTTCATGTCTTCGGTGATTTGTGCTTTGAGGCTCATGGTGTGGTCCTTGGAGAAGAGGTCATTCAAAAAAAAAGCCCGCTGAGGCGTCCCTAGCGAGCTTTTTTTGGGCAGAGGCTGCTTAGTACAGCTTCTTGGGCAACTGCATGCTGCGGATGCGCTTGTAGTTGCGTTTCACGGCTGCTGCTTTTTTGCGTTTACGTTCAGCGGTTGGCTTCTCGTAGAACTCGCGAGCGCGCAAGTCGGTCAACAGACCCAATTTTTCGATGGTGCGCTTGAAACGACGCAGAGCGACGTCAAACGGTTCGTTTTCTTTTACACGGATGGTGGTCATTACCAAAATTTCCAATTATTTGCAGTCAGAGGGTGCCAAGGAAGATCGAGCCTTAGCGCCATGCCTGCGGTGTTCCCCAACATTAAGTTGATCAGGCCGTTAGGGATTTGCCAGCAAAGACCGTCATTATAGCGACTAAACCGCCGGTTTTAAAGCCGCAGCCAAGGCTTTTGCGCAGGCGTGGCCGCTGGACCATGCCCACTGGAAGTTGTAGCCGCCCAGCCAGCCCGTGATGTCCACCACTTCCCCAATGAAATACAGGCCCGGTTGCTTGGATTCCATGGTTTGTTGTGACAAATCCCGCGTGTCCACGCCGCCGACGGTGACTTCGGCCTTTTTATAGCCCTCGGTGCCGGTGGGGGTGAGTGGCCAAGCTCTGAGGCGTTGGGCCAAAAGGTTCAGGGCTTTGTCGCTGGCTTCAATCACAGGGCGTTGCCAGGCGGGGTCTTGGCTTGCCCATGTGTCGGCCAAGCGTGACGGCACCCAAGTGCTCAATTCGTTGGCAATTCGCTTTTTGGAGTGCTGTTTGGCCGCCATCAAGGCTTCTTGCAGGTCGACCTCTGGCGCAAGGTTGACGCGTAGTTCAGTGCCGGCTTGCCAGTAGCTGGAAATTTGCAGAACGCCTGGGCCTGACAAGCCGCGGTGGGTGAAGAGCAAGTCTTCGTCAAAGCTTTGTAGGGTTTTCTTAGTCCCGGTTTCGATGCGCACGGGCAGCGACAGGCCAGCGAGTTGGGCGTAAGGCGCCCACGCGTGTGGGTCAAACGTGAGGGGCACCAAACCCGGACGCAGCTCTGCCACCCGCAAGTTGAATTGCTTGGCCACGCGGTAGCCGATGTCAGTGGCACCGATTTTGGGGATGGACAAACCGCCTGTGGCGACCACAACCGATGCCGCGTGAACGGTGCCTTGGTTGGTGTCAATTTCATAACGTTGTGCTTCGGGGGCAGCGTCTGAGTAGCGAAGGGCTTGGAGACTGCAAGGTTGCCAACGCGTGACGCTGCCGCCGTTGGCTGAGCCGTTGCATTCGGCCAAGAGCATTTGAATCAGGTCTTCGGCCGAGCGCTGGCAAAACAGCTGGCCTTTGTGTTTTTCTTCAAACGGGATGCCGTGCTGTTGCATTAACCCGATGAAGTCTTGCGGCGTGTAGCGCGACAAGGCACTGCGGCAAAACTGGGGGTTGTTGCCGACAAAGTGTTTGTGTGGTGCGCGAACATCCAAGTCGCGGTTGGTGAAGTTGCTGCGACCGCCGCCGGAGATGCGAATTTTTTCAGCCACTTTTTCGCTGTGGTCGAGGATGAGGACTTGCAAGCCTTGCTGCGCGGCAACACCCGCGCAAAACAAACCGGCAGCACCGGCGCCCACAATCACAACGTCAAAGGTTTTCATGCATTGAGTTTAGTGGGGCCCATGGCGTGGTTAGCGCTTAACCGCCAAAGCGTCGCTTAGAGTTTTAGCCTGCCCAAGCCTGTATTGCCGAGTCGCCTTGCATGGCCAACAAGCCTTTGAAGACATCGCCAATCACGATGACCGATGGGCTGGCCAATTTTTCGTCAACGATGGTGTGGTGCAGCTGTTGCAACTCACACACCACATGGCGTTGCGTGGGGAGGCTGATTTGGTGAATCACCGCCACAGGCGTGTGAGGGCGCATGCTTTGCATCAGCGACGCCTGGAGCTGTGCGGCGCCACTCACGCCCATGTAGATGACCAACGTGAGCTTGGCTTGCTGTGCGGTGTGCCCCAGTGCCACCCAATCCACGCTGTCCGCTGCGCCTTGTTTGGCGTGGCCGGTGATGAACACCACGCCATGGGCGTGTTCGCGGTGGGTGAGGGGAATGCCGAGAGAGGTCACACCTGCCAAGCCCGAGGTGATGCCGTTGATGACGGTGACCGCAATGCCTTGCGCCTGCAAGTGTTCCACCTCTTCACCGCCACGGCCAAAGATGAAGGGGTCGCCACCTTTGAGACGCACCACGGTTTCACCGGCCAGCGCTTCTTGCGCCATGAGTTTTTCAATGAAGGCTTGCGGGGTCGATTTGCAGCCGCCGCGTTTGCCGACGTGGATGACGCGGGCCTTGGGTGAGGCGTGCGCGGTGATGGCGTCGCTCACCAAATCGTCCACCAACAACACGGTGGCCGAGGCAATGGCTTTGACGGCTTTGATCGTCAACAGTTCAGGGTCGCCTGGGCCTGCGCCAACGAGTGTGACATGGGGTTGAAATGCGTGTGTCATGGTCATCCAAGGGTCAAGGCTGTCAGCACGGCTTGCACTTGCGCAGCCAGTGGTGCGGGCACAGGCAGTTCACCTTTGAGCACACCTTCTGTGTAGCGGGCGGTGATGGCGGCATCTATGTCGGTAGGCAGCTCGGGCAGCTTGATGAGTGAGCCAGCTTGGGCGGGTACCAACGGGGTGCGTGTGCCATGCACAAAGGCATCCATGTGCGGTGTGCGTCGTGCATCGGCTACCACTTCGCCTTCGGTGCCTCGCAAGAGCAGGGCACGTGCGCCGGTCAGCTTGAACGTGTCGGCCATCGAGGCGGCATATTCGGGGTGGGTGTAGCTGCTGACGAGTAAAGCATCAGTCTGTGTGCTGGGGTTCATCAGTTTGACCAAGCTGTGGGCAGGATTGCGCAGACCCACCACGCGACGCACATCGAGTAGACGCTTTAAGCCGGGGCACAGCACCTCGGTGGGTACAAACACGACCTCCTGTGATTGGACGACACGGGTGGGATGGAAAGACGCCATGCCCATGGCGGTTAACACATCTTGGCTGGTCACACGCGTGGATTCGGTAGGGGTGCCATGCATCACCACGGCCAAGCCTTCGCGGGCCAGTAGGTGAGCGAGTAAGGGCGTGAGCACGGGTAGTTTGCGTGCGCCGTTGTAGCTAGGCAGCACAACGACAGGGCCTGAGGTGCGGATGGGGTGCAGGCGTGCATGCGTCGCATCTAGAAAGCCCGCCATCTCTTGGTCGGTTTCGCCTTTGATGCGCATGGCGAGACAAAAAGCGCCCAGCTCTAAATCGCTGACCTGCCCATCCAAGATCTGACCCATCAAATCAGCCGCTTGCGCACGGTCAAGCGCCCGTGCGCCGTCGCGTCCGCGTCCGATCTCTTTGATGTAGTGGCTGATGCTCATGCTGCGATTGTCTCGCAGGCTTGATAACTTATGGCTATAAGACTAATTTCACACGAGTTGGTTAAGTAAAAGGCCGTTCAATTGCTGGGGGTGGTGCACATCGGGTGCCAATCGTGTGTATTCAAACTGGCGCACAACTTGGCCAGACTGTTCATCGGTGATGACCACTTGAAGCGTTTTCTTGACATTGTCAAACGCAAAAGACACGGCGACATGACCGCGTGCGGGTGGCGCCATGTCGATGGGCGAAACCGATGGGGACGTTGGTGTGGTTTTGGGTATGCCAACCATCCGTGTGTCATCCAATGGCGTGAAAGCGGCGGTGATGTGGGGCAGGTGTGCCATGTGAAAAATCTTTTGTTGGCGTTATCACTTGCAATGTCGACCTACATTCACGCTAAATTAGTGACATGCCTGTCATGCACCTATCGATGACGAAGATGTCATTTTTGAAGATCATCGGTTCGAACTTATCGATTCAAAATGAAATCAAAGCAACAACAAAGGACAGTGGTTTTGAAAATTTTGCTGATCGAGGACGAGGCCAAGATTGCCGAATTCGTTATCAAAGGGTTATCTGCCGCTGGCTATGACGTGACGCACATCGATGATGGTGAGCGTGGTTTGGCGGCTGTGCGTGCGAGTGAGCATGATTTGGTGATCTTGGATGTGATGCTGCCCAAGCTCAGTGGTTTTGACTTGTTGCACCAAGTCAGAATGGATGGGGTGAGCACGCCCGTGATCATTTTGAGTGCGAAGGTGGATCTGCCCGATCGCTTGATGGGCTTTGAAATGGGGGCAGACGACTATTTGCCCAAACCATTTTTTGTGGAAGAGTTGGTGGCGCGCATCAAAGCGGTGATGCAGCGCAAGATGCCAGAGCAGGTGCAGCAAATTGCGCTGAATCACCTGACCTTGGATGTGGTCAGCCACAAAGTGCAGTGGTTTGATGTGACGGCAGTCTTAAGTCAGCGGGAGTTCAGCTTGCTGGCGTTTTTGATGCGCTCGCCGGGGCATATTTTTTCGCGTCAACAAATTCTCAAGCACGTCTGGGAAATCAACTTCGATCCCGAAACGAATGTGGTGGACGTGTGTGTGCGACGGATTAAACGAAAGCTCGAACGCGGCAGTGGGGGGCATGCGTCTCCCATCGAGTCGGTGCGTGGCGTGGGCTATCGCCTGCGCGTGGAGCCCTGAGCCATGAAAAGGTCGTTCAAAGCGCGTTTGTTTGTGCATGTGATTTTGATCACAGCGGCGGTCATTTGGGCCAATCGTGTGGTGGCGCAATATTTTTTAACGAATCAAATGCAAGAGCGCATCCACCAAGAGATGGGGGTGGCGCTGACAACGTGTGCGGACCATTTTGAGAAGCCAGATGCGTTTGTGAATTGCTTCAAAGCCATTGAAAAAGGCAGTTTGTTCAGCAATGTCTCCGATTATTACGTTCTCTGCCAAAGAGGAGCGACGTCCGGTCATTTCAGTGGCAACGCTTCTTGTGAGACCTTGTTGACCGATCGTAATTTTTGGCAGGCAGATCGTGTTGCGAGCAGTGCGGGCATTGACTTCGCTCACGGCAAATTAGGTGACCAATCTTGGTATGCGGTACGTTTTAAGAACGGAGAGTATGGGCAAGAAGTGTGGTTGGATGGGGCGCACATTGATGTGCTGATGAAGCGTGTTTGGGCATTGCGTGATCGCAACACGATTTACATCTTGCCGCCTTTGATTGCGATGTTGTTGGCGCTGACTTGGTATTTGGTTTACGTGATGATGCGACCGATCCAGTCGATTGAAAGCAATCTGGCAAGGCTGACAGCGAACAACTTGGACCAGTCCATCATTTTGCAATCGCCGTACCGAGAGTTTGAGAAGTTTGTTCACGTCTTTGACGCGTTGCGTATTCGTTTGAACGATAGCTTTACCAAGGCGCGCCGATTTGCATCCGATGCGTCGCACGAGCTGCGCACGCCACTGACCATTTTGCGAGGCAATGTGGAGCGATTAATTCATGATTTGCCCACAGGCTCTGATACACAAATACGTATGCGCAATATGGGGGATGAAGTTGAACGCTTGATTGAAATCACTGAAAAACTTTTGCTTTTATCCCGCGCTGATGCCAACAGTTTGTTGCAAGAGCTGACCGATGTCAGCTTGAGTCATCTGCTCACGCAGTTGGTGAAAGATGCGCGTTCTTTTCAGTCGGGCTTGAAGATCACCAGTGCCATTGCGCCTGATGTGATTTGGTGTTGCGACAAAACCTTGGTGAACCAGTTGATTCACAACCTGTACGCCAATGCCGTGAACTACAACTTGCCGCAAGGATGGGTTCATGTCAGCTTGAGTCAGTCAGCGGGACGTTTTGAGCTCACGGTTGAAAATCCGACTGGAAACGTTCCTGCAGACCTTTGCGATCGTGCTTTCGATCGTTTTTATCGCGGCGATGCGTCGCACACTCGGCAGGTGGATGGTCTGGGTTTGGGTTTGAGTATTTGTGCTGAAATTGCGAAACTTCATCAGGCCCACTTGTCTTTGCAAGTCACGGAGCGGCAAACAGTGATTGCAACGTTGTCTGGTTCCCTGCATCGCGCTTGAGCTGAATGACGATGGCGTCATTCAAGGCGCCAATGACAGAGTTGTCACCCATCTTTTTTCTACATTGATTACTGTGGCGCATGGCCGCCACAAATCTCAAATCAGACCTGCTGACAACCCTCCAAAACGAGGTGGGGGTAGGTATTGATTTGGCGGATGAGCAACCCATTGTTTTGACGCCTTATTTGGCGTTGGCCTGTGCGTTGCTTTACATGATGGCCTCGGATGGTGAGTTGGAGGCACAAGAAAGTAGCCAGTTACAGGCCGTCTTGGGCGGGGATCACGCTGTACTGGCCTATGCCTTGCGATATGTGCAGTCGACACCCGTTGAGCAGTTTTTCATTGCCGCCAAGGAAGTCTTGAGCGTCAGAGATAAGTTGTGCATCTTGACCAATGTGTGCGATGCCTTGCTCTCTGATGGACGCGCTGACGCGACGGAACTGGCGCTTTTTTCTAAAATGGCCAAGGCCTTTGGGGTTCGCGAGTCGCAATTCGAACCCTACTTCAAGGTGTTGGCGCTTAAAAATGACAAGTCGGTTTTAGGCAAGTACACAGGGGTGCGCGAAGAGCGTCAGCCGATGACGCCTCACTTTGCGCTTGCGATTGCCTTGCTTTATATGTTGACGGCGGATGGCTCGATTGGGACACAAGAAGTCGGGCAGCTCGAAGCGGTCATCGGCGAGTTTGAGGGCTTGCAAAACGTCGCCTTGAAATATGTCCGTGCGGTCAAGCTCAAG
The DNA here is from genome assembly GCA_041169125.1 of Pseudomonadota bacterium. Classification (GTDB taxonomy): domain Bacteria; phylum Pseudomonadota; class Gammaproteobacteria; order Burkholderiales; family Burkholderiaceae_C; genus Limnohabitans. The sequence continues at coordinate 9,113 of JBEEJP010000013.1, read as the reverse complement.
CAGTTCTTGGATGAGTCTTCTGCATTGTTGCGACCTGAGCAAAAAATCTACATCTTGGTCAATGTCTGTGATTGCATGTTGTCGGATGGTGAGGTCGCTCACTTAGAAGATAAGTTGTTCTTGAATGTGCTTGCAGCGTTCGGATTCACAGAAAAAACGTTTGCACGTTATTGGCAGGTGTTAGAGACCAAAAACATCAAGCCATTTGATACCCGTGAATTTAAAAATCGTGTGCTGCATGAGCGCGTCACTGGCTCGGAAGATGAGGATGGCATCAGTTTCACCCATGAGCTGTCTGATGCTGCCAATCAAGGCGCGTGGAATGGTGCGGTGGGTGATGCTGCGATGGGAGAGTTCATCGAGCGCACCATGAGTGACAACATTCAAAGTGTGACGAATGACTTGGGTACACAAAGCAATGTGGTGAAGATTGGCCTCAATGCGACCGATGGCTTGAATCTGCAAAAAGTAGGTGACGATGCATCGGCGCCAAATCGTCAAGCCATCGATCCAAGCAATGCCGTGCAGCATTTGGAAAAGTTAGAAACATCGGTGGATGCTTCTCAAAGACAAATGCTGGATGCCGAGGGGGCGTCACTGAATCGACAAGCCTTGGCGGGTGACGAGTCATCAATCAATCGACAAACGCTGGATTCAGTGCTTGATCAGCCACATCGCGAGGCGCTCTCGCCCGAAGAGCGTCTGCAAAACATTCACGAAGTGGTGGAGGTGGTCAGTGATCGACTCAATCGTTTTGAGACAGATCACTTGCGTTTTCTGCAGATCGGGCGTGCGTTCAAATTGTCTGATTCATTTGCGCTTTTTGATGAGGACGACTCGGGGCTCAATCGACAGCTGGTCGATGCGTCCTATCAGCGAATGGGCGTGCATTTTGAGGGGGCGCAAGAGGCAGAGACTGCGCTTGCTTCTAAGTCTGGTGATGGCAACGTGTCGGTCGATCTCGATGCAACCCCAGAGGCTCACGTGGGCGATCGGGTGAATGGTCGAGCGATTGCTGCACACTCTGTGATGAATGAGGTGAATTCAACCAAAAGCACCTCTCCATCGAATGGACAAGCATGGCTTTGGCGCGGCCGTGGGTTTGTGTATGTGCAACTGGTCGTCGCCAGCATGACCCTGGCTTTTGCATCGCCGATTGAGACACAAGGTTTGAAGCGCCGAGAGGTCATTGGCCCCCTTTGGGTCGTGCCCGCGCTTGTGCCTGCTGGGTCGAATTCTGACGGGGAGTTTGACAGCCAACTCTTGCCGGTGTCTAGCGTTCGGTAGGGGTGTGCTTTTGTGGGGATGGCCTGCGCATAAACTCAGCGTTTATGTTGATCCTCGGTATTGAATCTTCTTGTGATGAAACAGGTGTGGCGCTGGTCCGTGCGAACGGGCAGGCTGTGCCTACGTTGCTGTCGCACGCGCTCTACAGCCAAGTGGCCATGCATGTGGCCTATGGGGGGGTGGTGCCAGAGTTGGCTAGCCGAGACCATATTCGCCGCGTGATTCCGTTGGCGCGCGAGGTGATGGCCGAGGCGCAGCGCACCTTGCAAGACATTGATGTGGTGGCCTACACCCGTGGCCCCGGCTTGGCGGGGGCGTTGCTGGTGGGCTCGGGTGTGGCGTGTGCGTTGGGTGCGGCTTTGAACAAGCCCGTGCTGGGGGTGCACCACCTCGAGGGGCATTTGTTGTCGCCATTTCTCAGTCAAGACCCGCCTGAGTTTCCGTTTGTGGCCTTGCTGGTGTCGGGGGGGCATACGCAACTCATGCGTGTCGATGGCGTTGGGCGTTACGCCTTGTTGGGTGAGACCATCGATGATGCGGCGGGCGAGGCTTTTGATAAGTCAGCCAAGCTCATGGGCCTAGGCTACCCCGGCGGCCCTGCGCTGTCTCGATTGGCTGAGCAGGGTGACCCCGCTGCGTTCAAGTTGCCCCGTCCTTTGTTGCACAGCGGCAATTTGGACTTTTCCTTTGCAGGGCTCAAAACCGCGGTCATGACCCAAGCTAAGAAGCTGGGCGATGAATTTGAGCCTCGCAAAGCCGACTTGGCAGCCTCGACCGAGGCGGCGATTGTGGAGGTGCTGTTGAAAAAGTCGCTCGCCGCCTTGCGCGAAACAGGTTTGAAGCGCTTGGTGGTGGCAGGAGGGGTTGGGGCGAATCGGCATTTGCGCGAGCAACTCAATGCAGCTTGCCAGCGTCAAGGCGTGCGGGTGCACTACCCCGAGCTGCATTTGTGCACGGACAACGGTGCCATGATTGCCATGGCGGCGGCCATGCGCCTGCAAAGTGGCGAGGGTGGCATGGCCCAAGCCCAGCCGCGCTACAGCTTTGATGTGAAACCCCGCTGGCCACTGGCTGAATTGGCCTAAATCAAGGCTTAGGGCCAAGGCGCCTGCGCCTGCTATACTCTGCGGGCTTTACCTTTTGGGGTAAGCAAAGCACGTTGCGTCAACTTCCACGGCGCAACGCAAGTCAAATATTTAAGGAAAAACCATGTTGACAGCAAAAATTGCAGAAGTCGTCAAAGACAACGCACGCTCAGCCGGCGATACAGGTAGTCCCGAAGTCCAAGTGGCTTTGTTGACTGCACGTATCAACGAACTCACACCTCACTTCAAACAACACGCCAAAGACCACCACGGTCGTCGCGGTTTGTTGCGCATGGTGAGCCGTCGTCGCAAATTGCTCGACTACCTCAAGTCCAAAGATGCTGACCGTTACACCGCGCTGATCGCCAAGTTGGGCCTGCGCAAGTAATTGTTCACGTTTCTCACGACAAACGCCTGAGTTTTCAACAAGCTCAGGCGTTTTGCACTTTTAAACACACTTTTTAACCAACCGGCAGGTTTAACCAAGGGCAGACTCGAAAGCTGTGTCATTCCAAAAAAGCGCCAACTTTTCTGGAATGGCATCGTTGACTGCAACAGTGGCTTGCCAAATTTCATTAGGAAAACACATGTCTATTTTCAACAAAGTGACCAAAACATTCCAATGGGGCCAACACACGGTCACCATGGAAACCGGCGAAGTGGCTCGCCAAGCAGGCGGCGCTGTGCTCGTCAACATGGACGACACCGTGGTGTTGGCCACGGTGGTGGGCTCGAAGATCGCCAAAGCTGGCCAAGACTTCTTCCCCTTGACCGTTGACTACATCGAGAAAACCTACGCGGCAGGCAAGATTCCGGGCAGCTTCTTCAAGCGCGAAGCCAAGCCCAGCGAACACGAGACATTGACCAGCCGTCTGATCGACCGCCCCATCCGTCCTTTGTTCCCAGAAGGTTTTTACAACGACGTGCACGTGGTGGTGCACACCGTGTCTTTGAACCCAGAAGTCGATGCTGACATCGCAGCCTTGATCGCTGTGTCTGCTGCCTTGAGCATTTCTGGTATTCCTTTCAACGGCCCCATCGGTGCCGCTCGCGTGGGTTACATCAATGGCGAATACGTCTTGAACCCAGGCCAAACACAACGCAAAGACAGCCAGATGGACCTCGTGGTTGCAGGTACCGAAGCGGCTGTGTTGATGGTCGAGTCTGAAGCGCAACAGTTGTCAGAAGACATCATGTTGGGTGCTGTGGTGTTCGGTCACGAGCAAGGCAACATTGCCATCAATGCCATCCACGAATTGGTGCGCGACGCGGGCAAACCCGCTTGGGACTGGACTGCACCAGCCAAGGACGAGCCACTGATTGCCAAGGTGCAAGCACACGGCGAAGAAAAATTGCGCGCAGCCTACCAAAACCGCAACAAGCAAGCCCGTACGCTCGCTTGCCGCCAAGCCTATGCCGCCGTGATGGAAGCCCTCAAGGCCGACGGTGTTGAGTTTGATGCGGTCAAAGTCGAAAACATGTTGTTCGACATCGAAGCGCACATCGTTCGCAGCCAAATCTTGGCCGGCGAGCCTCGCATCGACGGTCGCGACACACGCACCGTGCGCCCCATCGAAATCCGCAACAGCGTGTTGCCACGCACCCACGGTTCTGCCTTATTCACCCGTGGCGAAACACAAGCGTTGGTGGTGTCTACCTTGGGTACCGAGCGCGATGCACAACGCATTGACGCCTTGGCTGGCGAGTTTGAAGACCGCTTCATGTTCCACTACAACATGCCTCCCTTTGCCACGGGCGAAGTGGGTCGCATGGGCTCCACAAAGCGTCGCGAAATCGGCCACGGTCGCTTGGCCAAGCGTGCTTTGGTGGCGGTCTTGCCAACCAAAGAAGAGTTCCCTTACACCATGCGTGTGGTTTCTGAAATCACTGAATCCAACGGTTCCTCTTCCATGGCTTCGGTGTGCGGTGGCTGCTTGTCCATGATGGACGCTGGTGTGCCGATGAAAGCACACGTGGCTGGTATCGCCATGGGCTTGATCAAAGACGGCAACCGCTTTGCGGTGTTGACCGATATCTTGGGTGACGAAGATCACTTGGGCGATATGGACTTCAAAGTGGCGGGTACCACCAACGGCATCACTGCTTTGCAAATGGACATCAAGATCCAAGGCATCACCAAAGAAATCATGCAAGTGGCATTGGCACAAGCCAAAGAAGCGCGCATGCACATCTTGGACAAGATGCAAGCGGCCATGGGTGAAGCCAAGACCGAAGTGTCGACCTTCGCGCCTAAGTTGTTCACGATGAAGATCAACCCCGAGAAGATCCGTGACGTGATCGGTAAGGGCGGCGCCACCATCCGTGCGTTGACCGAAGAAACCGGCACTCAAATCAACATCGAAGAAGACGGCACCATCACCATCGCCGCCACGGACGGTGCCAAGGCTGAAGAAGCCAAGCGTCGCATCGAAGAAATCACAGCCGAAGTTGAAATCGGCAAAGTCTACGAAGGCCCGATCACCAAGATTTTGGACTTCGGTGCTTTGGTCAACCTGTTGCCAGGCAAAGATGGTTTGTTGCACATCAGCCAAATCGCACACGAGCGTGTCGAGAAGGTCACTGACTACCTCAGCGAAGGTCAAATCGTGCGCGTCAAAGTGCTCGAAACCGACGAAAAAGGTCGCGTCAAGCTGTCTATGAAGGCCTTGATCGAGCGCCCTCAATCTGACCACGCCCACGACGCAGCACCTCAAGCCTAATTGGTTTTGAGGAGCGGCATGCGCGCATGATGCACATCGTTGAAATCACCACGTACGGCACACCAGAGGTGCTGCGCGTGGCCCAGCGGCCTGTCCCGCAGGCAGGTGAAGGTGAGTTGCTGATTCGTGTCAGCGCCAGTGGCGTGAATCGCCCTGACGTGTTGCAGCGAATGGGCCACTACCCCGTGCCCGCTGGTGCGTCGGACGTGCCGGGTCTTGAGGTGGCGGGTGTCATTGAATTGGGTGATTCAGTGGCTATGGCTGCGGCAGGTCTGAACGTGGGTGACCGTGTGTGTGCCTTGGTGGCTGGGGGTGGTTATGCGCAGTATTGCGTGGCACCCGTGGCTCAGTGCTTGCCAGTACCTGCCGGGTGGAGTGATGTCGAGGCCGCTTCGTTGCCCGAGACCTGCTTTACCGTGTGGAGCAATGTGTTTGACCGTGCGAAGTTACAAGCGGGAGAAACTTTGTTGGTGCAAGGTGGCTCAAGCGGTATCGGTGTGACGGCGATTCAAATGGCCAAGGCCATGGGGGCCACCGTCATCGTCACCGCGGGCAGCGACGAGAAGTGTGCCGCCTGTGTGGCGCTGGGTGCAGACCATGCCATCAACTACAAAACCCATGACTTTGCCGCCGAGGCCATGCGCCTCACCCACGGCAAAGGCGTGGATGTGGTGTTGGACATGGTGGCCGGCGACTATGTGGCACGTGAGGTGGATTGCTTGGCAGAAGATGGTCGTTTGGTCATCATTGCGTTGCAAGGTGGCACGAAAGCTAACTTTGATGCTGGCAAAGTGTTGCGTCGCCGTTTGCACATCACAGGTTCAACGCTGCGTCCGCGCTCGGTGTCATTCAAGGCGGCGATTGCGCGTGACTTGCGCGAGCAGGTGTGGCCTTTGTTGGCCTCTGGTCGTATCAAACCTGTGATTCATGCCACGTTTGAGGCCTCATCAGACAACGGTGCAGCGAATGCACACCGTTTGATGGAAACCAATCAACACATCGGCAAGATTGTTTTGACTTGGAGTAAGTGATGAAACAAAAACTTATTGCGGGCAATTGGAAGATGAATGGCAGCTTGGCTGCCAACGAAGCCTTGGTGCACGGCGTGCAGCAAGGCTTGGCGCAAGCTTTGAGCGGCAAGCATGCGCAAGTGGCGGTGTGTGTGCCGTCGGCGTATTTGTCGCAGGTGCAACAACTGGTCAAAGGTACGGGCATCGACTTGGGTTCTCAAGACGTGTCTGCACATGAGCAGGGGGCTTACACCGGTGAGATTTCGGCGGTCATGTTGAAAGACTTTGCGGTGCGTTACGCGATCGTGGGTCATTCAGAGCGTCGGCAGTACCACGGTGAAACCGATGAACAAGTGGCTCTCAAAGCGCAGCGCGCTTTGTCGGCAGGTATCACGCCGATTGTTTGTGTGGGTGAAACATTGGCTGAACGCGAAGCGGGCAAAACCGAAGAGGTGGTCAAGCGACAATTGGCCGCTGTGATTCACACCAACGGTCATTGCATCAGCGAAATCGTGGTGGCTTATGAGCCTGTTTGGGCCATTGGCACGGGCCAAACGGCGTCGCCCGAGCAAGCGCAGGCGGTGCATGCCGTGTTGCGTGCGCAGCTCAAGGCGGCGTCATCGCACGCAGAGCGGGTTCACATTTTGTATGGCGGCAGCATGAATGCGGCGAATGCGGCGGAGTTGCTGGCGCAGCCAGACATTGACGGTGGCCTCATTGGTGGTGCAGCCCTCAAGGCGGCAGATTTCTTAACCATCATCGCTGCTGCGGCGCGTTGAAAGTAATTATTTTTTCGGAGTTTTTATGGGTTTGATTTTGAATATCGTTCAAGTGGTCCAGTTGTTGTCTGCTTTGGGCATGATTGGCTTGATCTTGGTGCAGCACGGCAAAGGTGCAGACATGGGTGCAGCCTTTGGCAGCGGAAGCTCTGGCAGTTTGTTCGGTGCCAGCGGTGGGGCGAACTTTTTGTCACGCACCACCGGTGTGTTGGCTGCTGTGTTTTTTGCGTGTACTTTGGCGTTGGCTTACTTCGGTAACTTGCGTCCTGTCAGCTCTGGCAGCGTGCTCGAAGGTGCTGTGGTGGCGCCTGCGCCCGTGGTGGAAGTGCCTGCGTCTGGTGCGGCACAAATTCCTACAAAGTAATCCCAAAACCTTCACGCCTCAGGGCGATTGGGGCCCTTTTTCGGGGTAAACTCTGAGGCTGTTCAGGAAGCGTTATACCTCTTCGCTTTCTAGAGCAAACAACCCAAAGCCGTCGTGGTGAAATTGGTAGACACGCTATCTTGAGGTGGTAGTGGCGAAAGCTGTGCGAGTTCGAGTCTCGCCGACGGCACCATCCAAAAAAGTCTGCTGTAACTCTGGTGTCAACCAGATACGGGAGACTTCGCAGACTAAAAACCAGATAGTCAGACCGCGAGATTGCGATGAGCTTAGAACAATACCTTCCCGTCCTCTTATTCATCCTTGTGGGCCTTGGTGTGGGGGTTGCTCCCCAAGCCATCGGCTTTTTCTTGGGTCCTCGTCGTCCTGACGAAGCAAAAAACTCCCCTTACGAATGCGGCTTTGAAGCGTTTGAAGACGCGCGCATGAAGTTCGATGTGCGTTACTACTTGATCGCCATCCTCTTCATCTTGTTCGATTTGGAAATTGCATTTTTGTTCCCTTGGGCTGTTGCGCTCAAGGAAATTGGTTTCATTGGCTTCATCGACATGATGATCTTCCTTGCCATCCTCGTTGCCGGCTTTGCCTACATGTGGATCAAGGGTGCCATCGACTGGGAGTAACCCAGTCGGTTCTCCGTGCTACTGGGAATAAGGAATAACTATGTCACTTGAAGGCGTTTTCAAAGAAGGCTTCATCACCACGTCGTATGACTCGGTGGTGAATTGGGCCAAAACAGGTTCGTTGTGGCCCATGACGTTCGGTTTGGCTTGTTGTGCGGTGGAGATGATGCATGCGGGTGCCGCCCGTTATGACATCGACCGTTTCGGCATGTTGTTCCGTCCAAGTCCACGTCAGTCCGACTTGATGATCGTGGCAGGCACCTTGTGCAACAAAATGGCGCCCGCTTTGCGTAAGGTCTATGACCAGATGTCAGAGCCACGTTGGGTGTTGTCCATGGGGTCGTGTGCCAATGGTGGTGGTTACTACCACTACAGCTACTCGGTGGTACGCGGTTGCGACCGCGTGGTGCCAGTCGATGTGTACGTGCCTGGCTGCCCCCCCACGGCTGAGGCTTTGTTGTATGGCATCTTGCAACTGCAAAGCAAGATTCGCCGTGAAAACACCATTGCTCGCTGATGAGGAAAAACAGATGAGTCACTCCATTCAAACGCTTGAAGCGGCCTTGCACGATGTGCTGGGCAGCAAAGTCAAGCTTCTCGAATCCGCTTTGGGCGAGCTGACCTTGACGGTTGCTGCTGCTGATTACCACCAAGTGTGCCAAACCTTGCGCGACGATGCGCGTCTGGGGTTTGAGCAACTCATGGATTTGTGTGGTCTGGACTATTCCAGCTACAAAGACGGCGCCCATTCCAAATTTACCGATGGCCCACGCTATGCCGTGGTCAGTCATTTGCTGTCGGTGAGTCGCAACTGGCGTTTGCGCGTGCGCGTGTTTGCTGTGAATGACGACATGCCTGTGGTGGCCTCTGTCAACGATCTGTGGAACTCTGCCAATTGGTTCGAGCGCGAGGCGTTTGACTTGTTTGGCATCGTGTTTGAAGGTCACCTCGACTTGCGTCGCTTGTTGACCGATTACGGCTTTGTGGGGCACCCCTTCCGTAAAGACTTTCCAACCTCGGGTCACGTGGAAATGCGCTACGACGCCGAGCAAAAACGTGTGGTGTACCAACCCGTCACCATCGAGCCGCGCGAAATCACACCGCGCATCATTCGTGAAGACAACTACGGCGGTACGCACTGACCATGGCTGATATCAAGAACTACACCCTGAACTTGGGCCCTCAACATCCTGCAGCACACGGCGTGCTGCGTTTGGTGTTGGAACT
>JBEEJP010000012.1:0-19665 GCA_041169125.1 Pseudomonadota bacterium | reverse complement strand
TCGGCATAGGCGGTGGCCACCACTTTGGCGCCACGGTCGTGACCGTCTTGGCCCAACTTGGCAATCATCACGCGGGGGCGACGGCCATGCTGGTCTGCAAAAGCAGCGATTTCGGTTTTCAGTTTGTCCCAGCCTTCGGCTGAGTCGTAAGCAGCTGCGTACACACCGGTCACCTTTTGTGTGTCGGCGCGGTGGCGCCCAAAGATTTTTTCCAACGCATCGGACACTTCGCCCACCGTGGCGCGCAGGCGGATGGCTTTGATCGACAAGTCGAGCAAGTTGCCCTCGCCGCTTTCGGCCGCTGCCGTCAAAGCAGCCAAGGCGGCTTGCACGGCGGCGTTGTCACGTTTGGCTTTGATGGTGTTCAAACGCGTAATTTGTGAATCACGCACTTTGACGTTGTCCACTTCCAAGATCTCCACTGGATCTTCTTTGGCCAACTTGTATTTGTTCACGCCCACGATGACGTCTTTGCCCGAGTCGATGCGTGCTTGCTTTTCGGCCGCAGCGGCTTCGATTTTCAGCTTGGCCCAGCCGCTGTCCACGGCCTTGGTCATGCCGCCCATGGCGTCGACTTCTTCAATGATGGCCCAGGCCTTGTCGGCCATTTCTTGGGTCAGTTTTTCCATCATGTAAGAGCCTGCCCATGGGTCCACCACGTTGGTGATGTGGGTCTCTTCTTGGATGATGAGCTGGGTGTTACGTGCAATGCGCGCGCTGAACTCAGTGGGCAAGGCGATGGCTTCGTCCAGCGAGTTGGTGTGCAAAGACTGGGTGCCGCCAAACACCGCAGCCATGGCTTCGATGGTGGTGCGCACCACGTTGTTGTAGGGGTCTTGCTCGGTGAGCGACCAGCCCGAGGTTTGGCTGTGCGTGCGCAACATGAGGCTCTTGGGGTTCTTGGCGTCAAAGCCCTTCATGATGCGGCACCACAGCAAACGGGCGGCACGCATTTTGGCAATTTCCAAATAGAAGTTCATGCCCACGGCCCAGAAGAACGAGAGGCGACCGGCGAAGTCGTCGACGTCCATGCCTTTGGCAATCGCGGTTTTCACATACTCTTTACCATCAGCCAAGGTGAAGGCCATTTCCAGCGCTTGGTTGGCACCGGCTTCTTGCATGTGGTAACCCGAAATCGAGATCGAGTTGAACTTGGGCATGTGCTTCGAGGTGTACTCGATGATGTCGCCAATGATCTTCATCGACGGCTCAGGTGGGTAGATGTAGGTGTTGCGCACCATGAACTCTTTCAGAATGTCGTTCTGAATCGTTCCGCTCAATTGGTCTTGCGACACGCCCTGCTCTTCGGCCGCCACCACGTAGCCCGCCAGCACAGGCAACACCGCACCGTTCATGGTCATCGAAACCGACACCTTGTCCAACGGAATGTCGTTGAACAAAATTTTCATGTCTTCCACCGAGTCAATGGCCACACCGGCCTTGCCCACATCGCCCGTCACACGGGGATGGTCTGAGTCGTAACCACGGTGCGTGGCCAAGTCAAACGCCACCGACACGCCTTGGCCGCCAGCCGCCAAAGCTTTGCGGTAAAACGCGTTGGATTCTTCAGCGGTTGAGAAGCCGGCGTATTGGCGAATGGTCCAAGGACGCACCGCATACATGGTGGCTTGTGGGCCACGCAAGAACGGCTCAAAGCCAGGCAGGGTGTTGGCGTATGGCAGATTGGCTGTGTCTTCTGCGGTGTAGAGCGGCTTGACCACAATGCCATCGGGCGTGAGCCAGTTCAGGCTTTCAAGGGGTTTGTCCTTGAGCGATTTGGCGGCGGCTTTTTGCCACGCCTCAAGGTTGGACGCGTTGAATTCAAATGGCTTTTGGCTCATATTTGCTCACTCTCGAAAAAGACTGGAGGTTGAGGTTAACCCCGAATTAGATTCACTCGATGGGATCATATCATTCATAATTATTGATTCAAAATCTTATCTAGGCTTACAATTCGCCCCATGTCTGCCGTCACCCTCACCCCGCGCGCCCTGTACGAAGAAGTTGCCGAACTGCTTCGTCAACGCATTTTTGCAGCCGAGTTAGAGCCCGGCAGCTGGATTGACGAAATGCGCTTGGCGGAGGAATACGGCATCAGCCGCACCCCCATGCGCGAGGCCCTCAAGGTGCTGGCCGCGGAAGGCTTGGTGACCATGAAAGTGCGTCGCGGCGCCTACGTGACCGAGGTGAACGAGAAAGACCAACGTGACGTCTATCACCTGCTGGCCTTGCTGGAGTCTGATGCCGCAGGCGTGGTGGCCCAAGAGGCCACCGCCGAACAACTGAAGGACTTGCAAACGCTGCATGCCGAATTGACAGCAGCGGTGAAAGACCGTGAGAAGTTTTTTGAAATCAACGAGCGCTTTCACATGCGCTTGCTGGAGATTGCCAACAACCGTTGGCGCGATCAAATGGTGGGGGACTTGCGCAAGGTGATGAAGCTCAACCGCCACAACTCACTCTTCAAGAGTGGCCGCTTAGAAGAGTCTCTCAAAGAGCATCAGGCCATCATGGATGCCTTGATGGCGCGCAACGCCCCCTTGAGCGTGCAGCGCATGAACGAGCACTTTGCCAACGGCTTGGAAGCCGCCAGCTAAGCTGCCTCGTTCAAACCTGATTCAGCGTCCATCACGCGCTCGGCTGCACCGCGAGCCAGCGCCTCACGTGCGATTTTCATCACGTCACGCGGGGGCAATGGTTTGAGCTTGTGGTTGCTCCACACCTGACGCCACAAACGCGCCCCGCGCTGACCATGAAACAAGCCCAGCATGTGTCGTGCAATCGCGTACCAAGGACAACCATCTTGCGCATGGGCACGCTCCATATAAGCCACCATGGCCTCTTCCACTTCTTCGCGACTGAGCGTGTCATGCGGGTCGTTGTAGAACTCGGCGTCCCACGTGGTCATCAACCACGGGCGGTAATACGCTTCGCGCCCGAGCATCACACCGTCTACATGTTGCAAGTGCTCCGCCATTTGGGCGTTGGTGGTGATGCCGCCGTTGATGGCAATCACCAAATTTGGAAAATCTTTTTTCAGCTGATAACCCAGCTCGTAGCGCAGCGGTGGAATTTCGCGGTTTTCTTTGGGGCTCAAACCATCGAGCCACGCATTACGCGCATGCACGATGAACACCTTGCAACCTGCGTCGCTGACAGTCCCCACAAAGTCACGCACGAAGTCGTAGCTTTCGATGCGATCAATGCCAATGCGATGCTTCACCGTGACAGGAATACTCACCACATCCATCATGGCCTTGACGCCATCGGCCACGGTTTGTGGCTCATTCATCAAACAGGCACCAAATGCGCCACGCTGCACACGGTCGCTGGGACAACCGCAATTGAGGTTGATTTCGTTGTAGCCCCATTGCTCACCCAGCTTGGCGCCATGTGCCAAATCGGCGGCATCGCTGCCCCCGAGCTGCAAAGCGACGGGATGCTCCTCGGCATTGAAGCGCAAATGGCGCTGCACATCGCCGTGGCGCAGCGCACCTGTGGTCACCATCTCGGTGTAGAGCAAGGTGTTGCGGCTAAGCAGGCGGTGGAAGTAGCGGCAATGGCGGTCGGTCCAATCCATCATGGGCGCGACCGATGTGCGCCAAAGCGAGGCATCGGGAAAATTCATGAGGCAATTATCCTGTGCCACCCTTCTCAGATTGGGCACAATGGCGATGTAGCTAAAAATATTCACATCAAAGGCCTGAACGATGGATACCCCAACCCTCTGGTTGCTCTTGGCAGGCGGTCTTGTGATCGCCGAACTGATGACGGGCACGTTTTATTTGCTCATGCTGTCGCTCGGTGCCACAGGCGCAGCACTGACCGCCTACGCAGATGCTTCACTGATTTGGCAAATCGTCACCGCGGGCATTGTGGGCGGCGGGGCTGCCGTGGTGTGGCACTTGAAAAAACCACTCAGCAATGATGCACAAGACAGCAACATTCATCTCGACATTGGCGAAACAGTTACCGTCGATGTGTGGGACGCACAAGGCCACACCCAAGTCAAACACCGCGGTGCGCAGTGGGCTGCGGTGTGCAGCCAAGGCGCTACTCCTGAACCCGGCTTGCATCGCATCAGCGAGATGCAAGGCAACCGTTTGGTGCTGGAAAAAATTTAACTTCACGCAAAGGTCCACCTATGGAAATCGCCCTTCTCTTTTTAGCCATCGCAGTTTTGTTCATCGTCAAAACCGTGAAGGTGGTGCCCCAACAAAACGCCTGGGTGGTGGAACGCTTAGGTAAGTACCACGCCAGCCTCACACCGGGTCTGAACTTTGTGGTGCCCTTCATTGACAACGTGATTCAAAAGCACAGCCTCAAAGAAATTCCGCTCGATGTGCCCAGCCAAATTTGCATCACACGTGACAACACACAACTGCAAGTGGATGGCATTCTGTATTTTCAAGTGACCGACCCACGCTTGGCCAGCTACGGCTCGTCCAACTACATCATGGCCGTCACACAACTGGCACAAACCAGTTTGCGCAGCGTGATCGGCAAATTGGAGCTGGATAAAACGTTTGAAGAACGCGACATCATCAACGCACAAGTGGTCGCCGCCATTGATGAAGCTGCCTTGAACTGGGGCGTGAAGGTGTTGCGTTATGAAATCAAAGATCTGACACCGCCTGCAGAAATCTTGCACGCGATGCAAGCGCAAATCACAGCAGAGCGTGAAAAGCGTGCGCTCATTGCGGCCTCCGAAGGTCGTCGCCAAGAGCAAATCAACATCGCCACTGGCGAGCGCGAAGCTTTCATTGCCAGATCAGAGGGTGAAAAACAAGCCGCCATCAACAAAGCCCAAGGTGAAGCGGCATCCATCACAGCTGTGGCCGATGCCACCGCGCAAGCGATTGAGCGCATTGCTGCGGCCATTCGCCAACCCGGCGGTGCAGAGGCTGTGCAGCTCAAAGTGGCCGAGCAAGCCGTGCAGGCTTATGCCAAGGTGGCGTCTGATGCCAAGACCACCCTCATCGTGCCGAGCAATATGACAGAAGTGTCAGGGCTGATTGCTTCTGCCATGCAAATGGTGAGCACCGGCAAATCGGCGTCTTAATCTTTCGCTGCCAGGGCCACACGGATAGACTGTGCGGCCACCTCTTCGAGCCAGCCCAAGTCCATGTGTTGATGGGCTTCACAAATGAACCATGGTTCGCGTGAGTCGGGCTCGAGCATCACCCCACGGGCAATCAGTTCCCACGCAAACTTGCGATACAGCTCGCTGTTGGTCACGCGCCAATCGCGGTAGTTGGTGGGCACGGTGGGACCGAAGTGAATGCCAAACATGGCAGGCGGCCCTGCAAAGGCGTGCTCAAGACCTGCGGCTGTGAACACGCGCGCTAACACCGCTTGAATTTGTTCGCCTGCATGGTTGATGGTGTGTTGTGCTTGGGTTTCCGCCAAAATTTTGAGCGTGGCATGTGCGGCACTCAAGGCCACCAAGTTGGCGGTGTACGTGCCGCCATGCACCACACCGCCGGGGTGTGAGCCCACCACATCCATCACAGCGGCTTTGCCGCCAAATGCGGCCACGGGGTAACCATTGCCCATGGCTTTGGCATAGGTGGTGAGGTCAGCATGAATGCCATACAACTCTTGCGCCCCGCCCTTGGCCACGCGAAAGCCCGACTTCACCTCATCAATGATGAGCACGGTGCCGTGCTCCGTGCACAAATCGCGCAAGCGCTGCAACCATTCTTGGCTGGCTGCCACACTGCCCGCGTTGCCAATGATGGGTTCAATCACCACACACGCCAAGGTGTCGCCTTGTGTGGCAAACAAGTTTTCTAGAGCTTCAAAATCGTTGTGGCTGATGATGCTCAACAGCTCGCGACTGCGTTCGGGAATACCACCACCAAATGGAATGACCTTGGGCGCAACCTTGCTGCCCGGTTGCCAATGCTCGATGTCGGACTTCCACATCATCTCGTCATACAAGCCGTGGAACGAGCCTTCCACAATCGCCACGCGGTCCCGCTTGGTGTAGCCACGTGCGGTGCGCACCGCACCCATGACCGCCTCTGTGCCCGAATTGGCAAAGCGCATCTTGTCGATGTTGGGACACATCGCTTTGATTTGCTTGACCACGGTGGTGTCAAGCTCTGTCGAAAACCCCGAGAGCGTGCCACGTTGTGTGATTTGTTCAATCACCGCGTTGTCCACGCGTTCATCGCGATAGCCCAAGATGATGGGGCCGTAGCCTAAGCGAAAGTCCACATAGGTTTTGCCATCCACATCGGTGAGCGTGCAGCCTTTGGCGCTGGCAATGAAGACCGTATCTTTTTCACCCCAATAGCGGTAGTTCTCAGCCACGCCTTGTGGCATGTGCAAATGAGCTTCGGCAAGTAAACGGGATTGATGGGTCATGGTCGCAGCATGTGTCCCACACGCTCTTCTAAAAGTTTCACCACATGCAGCTCGGCCGCCTCAGGGCCATAGGTGGCCATGGCTTGTTGAAACAACTGTTGCGCCATGCCGCCCATAGGCAAGTCATAGCCTTGTGACTTGGCGATGCCGTTGATGAGCCCTAAATCTTTGCAGCACAAAGCCAAAGAAAAGCTCGGGTCGTAGTGCCCTGCGAAGATGGATGGCACATCGTGCTCGGCGACCCAACTGTTGCCAGCACTCGATTTGATCGCCTCCCACACGGTGTCCAGCGGAATGCCCGCTTTCGCGCCCAGCATCAAACCTTCACCAATGGCCGCAGCGCTGACGAACCACAGCAGGTTGGTGAGTAACTTGATGGTGGCACCGTTGCCAGGCGCTCCGACATGAAAGATTTTTTCACCAATGACGTCAAAGATGGGTTTGTGTTTTTCAAAACACGCTTTGTCACCACCTACAAAAATAGACAAGCGCCCCAATGCCGCCATGTCCACGGCGTTGGTCACGGGGGCTTCTAAAAATTTCACGCCTTTGGTGTTGGCCAACGCCACCAACTCTTGCACCAATTCCACCGCGCTGGTCGAGGTGTCAATCACGGTGGCGCCCGCCTTGACATGGGCCAACACGCCCTGCTCACCCAACATCACCTCGCGCACTTGCACGGGACCGGGCAAAGAAGCCATCACCACATCGGCATGGGCGGCACCTTCGGCCAAGCTGCCGACCCAAGTGGCACCCATGGCCACCAAGTTGTCTGCTTTCGCACGAGACGCATCAAACACCGTGACGGGGTAACCCGCCTTCACCAAATTCACGGCCATGGGGTTGCCCATATTGCCCACACCGATGAAAAACAACTTGGGTTTTGCAGTGCTCATCATTTGACTTTCTTGAACTGCAAAAACAGTTGGTTGCGGTCTTTCTCTGACACGTACTCAAACCCATAAGTACCCATCAAGGCCTTTGCCGCAGCAAAGGTGTATGTGCGGTAGTGCACCGTCTGATCCATCACCTTGTGGTCACCGTCTTTGAGGTAGTAATGTTTGGTAAAGCCGATGTCTGTGGGATCAATTTTTTGTGAATACTTCATCCCGTTTAAAATCACGGTTTCGTAATCGTGGTGCGGGCCTTGAATACCCAACAACAACGTGCCACCCACCGCAATGTGCTTGGCCAAATGCTCAAAGCCCAAGTGATTGGCTTGTTCATCGGCAATGTGGCTGACCATGAACGGCTCTTTGTCGCCATCGATCACAAAATACCAAACGCCACCGTAAGAGAAAGCCAGCTCATGCTTCTCATTCAACGACAACTCGGTGATGTTTTGCTGCGAAAGCGACACGGTCGAAAACGGCGCTAAGCGCTTTTGTGCGATCGACAGCATGGGCGCCGTCAAATCAATCCCCGTGATCGGCAGCTGCGGTTGACGCTTGGCCAATTCTTCCAAAATCAGTCCTGTGCCACAGCCAATTTCTAAAACATTGTGCTGCGGCCGATGGGCCACCAAGCTATCCACAATCTTCGCGTAATCGTAGTAGCCTGAGGTCATGATGACGTCGTAGTAACCGGCCATGTTTGTGTAGTCACCCATCGCATCGTCTCCCAATAAATTTGTGGATTTATTATTTAATTTGGCGACTTTAACAAAGATGAGCAACGGGTTAACACCTACGTTCATGGGGCAGAAGAACCATAAAAAAGGCCGCAGACACAGCTGCGGCCTAGGTGCATGTTGCAAAGCGCCAAGGGCGCAACGCATTAGCCCATGTGCAAACCACCGTTCACAGCAAAGTCAGCACCTGTGGTGTAGCCGCCGTCTTCGCTGGCCATCCAAGCAATGATGGACGCGATTTCGGCAGGCTTGCCCAGACGCTTGACGGGCACTGTGGCCACGATCTTTTCCAACACGTCAGGACGGATGGCATTGACCATGTCGGTGCCGATGTAGCCAGGCGACACGGTATTGACCGTCACGCCTTTGGTGGCCAGTTCTTGCGCCAACGCCATCGAGAAACCATGCATACCCGCTTTAGCGGCTGAGTAGTTGGTTTGACCGGCTTGGCCTTTTTCACCGTTGACCGAAGAGATGTTGATGATGCGGCCCCAGCCACGCTCCACCATGTCGGGCACGACCTGTTTGGTCACGTTGAACATGGAGTCAAGGTTGGTGCTCATCACAGCATCCCAATCTTCTTTGGTCATCTTCAAGAACATGCGGTCCTTGGTGATGCCGGCGTTGTTGACCAATACATCAATCGGGCCGTGCTCGGCTTTGGCTTTGGTGAACGCGTCGACGGTGGAATCCCACTCAGCCACGTTACCCACAGATGCGTAGAACGTGTAGCCCAACGCCTTTTGCTCATCGAGCCACTTTTTGAAATCACGGGTTGGGCCGCAACCGGCAATCACCTTGAAGCCTTCTTGGTGAAGACGTTGGCAAATCGCGGTTCCGATACCACCCATACCACCTGTGACGTACGCTACTTTTTGGCTCATTTTTTGTCTCCTGATTTATGAGTTATTAGTGAAAGAAATTTGTTTTGATGTGAGATGCGAATCCATGCGTCCATCAACGCTCAAGCGCCAGCGACACACCCATGCCACCACCAATACACAGCGCAGCCAAACCCTTCTTCGCGTTGGTGCGTTGCATTTCGTGCAGCAAAGTCACCAAGATGCGGCAACCGGATGCACCGATGGGGTGACCGATAGCAATGGCGCCACCGTTGACGTTGACCTTGGCAGGGTCAATGTCGAGCTGTTGATTCACCGCACATGCTTGTGCTGCGAAGGCTTCGTTGAGCTCGAACAGATCGACATCTGAAGCTTTCCAACCCGCACGCTCCAACGCTTTGCGAGATGCAGACACGGGGCCCATGCCCATGATCTTGGGGTCCAAACCACTGGTGCCGAAGGCAGCAATACGAGCCAAGGGGGTGAGGCCCAAAGCCGCCGCTTTCTTAGCCGTCATCACCACCACAGCAGCCGCACCGTCGTTGATGCCTGAGGCGTTACCAGCCGTCACAGAGCCGGCTTTGTCAAACGCAGGACGCAAACCGGCCAACGCTTCGGCCGTGGTTTTCTTGTTGATGTACTCATCGGTGTTGAACACCACAGGGTCGCCCTTGCGCTGCGGAATGTTGACCGACACGATTTCGTCTTTGAACTTGCCAGCTTCTTGGGCCGCGGTGGCTTTTTGTTGGCTGGCCAAGGCCAACGCATCTTGCATGTCACGGGTGATGTGAAACTCTTTGGCCACGTTTTCAGCGGTGATGCCCATGTGGTACTGGTTGTACACGTCCCACAAGCCGTCCACGATCATGGTGTCGATCATGTTCCAGTTGCCCATGCGTTGGCCATCGCGTGAACCCAGCAGCACATGGCCTGAAGCACTCATATTTTCTTGACCACCGGCCACCACGATGTCGCTGTCGCCGTAAGCCACAGCTTGCGCAGCCAACATGACCGACTTGAGGCCTGAGCCGCACACCGCATTGATGGTCAACGCAGGCACGGCGTGGGGAATACCTGATTTCATCAAGGCTTGACGCGCCGGGTTTTGACCAGCACCTGCTGCCAGCACTTGACCCATGATGACTTCGCCAACTTGCGATGGGTCCACTTTGGCACGCGCCAAAGCTTCACGAATCACGATAGAGCCCAACTCTGTGGCGGCAGTTTTGGCGAGTGAACCACCAAACTTACCCACAGCCGTGCGTGCTGCAGAAACGATGACGATGTCTTCCATTTGTTTTATCTCCCTAGAAAATCTAAAAATCAGTTGCTTGCGCGCGCTTTGACATAACGACCGGGCGCTGCCTCAATCGCTTTGTGTTTGCCTTTGCCATAGGTCTTAGGCGCCGCAATTTGTTTACCCGCGTGCGCTTTGAGCCAAGTCGACCAATCGGTCCACCAGCTACCGGGATGCTCTTTGGATTTGGCAATCCACTGCTCGGCATCTTTGGGAAAGTTGGTGTCGCTACCTGTCCAATAGCAACGTTTCTTGGCAGCGGGTGGATTGATCACACCCGCAATGTGACCCGACGCTCCCATGACAAAACGCTTTTTGCCTGGGAAAACATGCGTGCTGGCATACGCACCACCAATCGGCACGATGTGGTCTTCACGCGAGCCGTAGATGTAGATGGGCATGTCGACTTTGCGCAGATCAATCTTCTCTCCGCACACCGTGGCTTTGCCAGGCTTGATGAGGTTGTTCTCGAGATAGGTGTTGCGCAAATACCAAGCGTACATGGGGCCTGGCAAATTGGTGGAGTCGCTGTTCCAGTACAACAGGTCAAACGGTGGCGGTGTTTCGCCCTTGAGGTAGTTGCCCACCACGTAGTTCCACACCAAATCATTGGGGCGCAAGAAACTGAAGGTCGACGCCATGTCTTTGCCCTTCATCAATCCGCCTTCGGCAAATTGACCTTCGCGGAACTTCACAAAATTCTCATCAATGAAGACATCCAAAATGCCTGTGTCAGTGAAGTCAATCAAGGTGGTCAGCAGTGTGGCGCTGGCCACTGGTTTTTCACCGCGCGCAGCCAACACAGCCAAGGCATTAGAAAGAATGGTGCCGCCCACACAAAAACCCAAAGCGTTGATTTGTTTGGAGCCACCAATCTCTTGCACCACCTTGATGGCTTGAATGGCCACGTCTTCCACATAGTTGTCCCATGTGGTGTTGCGCATGCTCTCATCGGGGTTGCGCCAGCTCACCACAAACGTACGGTGACCTTGTGCCACGGCATAGCGAATGAACGAATTTTCGGGCTGCAAGTCCAAAATATAAAACTTGTTGATGCAAGGTGGCACAAACAAGAAGGGGCGCTCGTACACCTTGGCTGTGAGCGGTTTGTATTCGAGCAGCTGGAAGAACTCGTTTTCAAACACCACTTTGCCTTCTGTGGTGGCCACGTTTTTGCCCACCTCGAACAAGCTCTCATCGGTCATTGACACATGGCCTTGCTGCATGTCATGCAACAAGTTTTGAATGCCTTTGGAAATGCTTTCGCCTTTGGTCTCAATGGCTTTTTGCTGCGCATCTGCGTTGAGCGCTAAGTAGTTGCTAGGGGCAGAAGCCGCAGCCCATTGCTCCACAGCAAACTGAATGCGCGCCTTGGTTTTGGCATCGGTTTGGGCAGCGTCTGTGAGCGCCATCATCGTGCGGGTATTGAGCAGGTAGGCTGCCGCGGTGAACGCGGCCATGGGGTTGTGCGCCCAAGCCTCGCCTTTGAAGCGTCGGTCTTTCACCTCAGGCTTGCCTTGCAAACTTTGGTTCCACAGTTCAGTGGCCTCAGCCATGTACTGCTTTTGCAAAGCCTCGAGTTTTTCAGGAGAGAAGCTCAGTGTGGGGGTCTTTGCATCTGCACCACCCAGTGTTTGAAATGAGGCCAAGGCTTTGAGCCAGCTATCCCCGAGGCTCTTGAGGGCCGCATTCTGATCCATCACTATCTCCTATACAGTCGCTGTTGTCTTTGACGTGTCCCCAGTATGTCAGTGAATTACCTTCGAATTTCTGACAGAAATCAAACTTGAGAGAAAACCCCTAGATGTATTTGGTCTTGATCGCTTGGATTTACGTGGCTTTCATGATGGCCATCGCGGAAGCAACAAGTCCCGTCGGCTCTTTGCTTGGCGCTGTTTTTACTTTTTTACTCTATGGTCTGCTGCCCATGAGTGTGGTGGGCTACATCATGGGAACACCCGCACGGCGCAGAGCCCGCAAAGCCAAAGAGGCCGCCTCAGTCGCGCCAGATGCAAACAGCGAAACGTCCGGTCACACCGTCACGACGGAACGAAAAGAGCCTTGAGCGCTGCGACACCGTGCACCACGCGGGCGTGCTGTCGTTACCAGCGATGGATGTCACACCCTGCGTTTGCAAACGCGAACGTGCCAGCCCCGCAAGATCTGCCAACCACTTGCCTGCATGCGCAGGATGTGGTTTGAAGTAATCCCCAAGCGGTGCAGAGGCCTGTGCGGCTGCAAACGCCAAGCGCACATCGTTGCCCACCTCAAAGGCATCGGGCCCAATGCATGGCCCTAACCACACACGTAGGTGCGCAGGCGATACATCGGCTTTCTCACACACGGCGCCAACGGTTTTTTCAATCACGCCTGAGGCCAAGCCGCGCCACCCAGCGTGAGCCGCTGCAACAACTTGTCCTGCATCATCGGTGAACAACAAGGGCAAACAATCCGCCACCATGATGGTGCAAGCCACGTGGCTGTGTTGCGTGACGCAGGCATCAGCAACCGTGCCATCAGGCGTGTCCCTATGCAACTGAGCCACCTCCACGCCGTGCACTTGCGAGAGAAATACGGGGCGCACACCATCCAGCTGCGTTTGTAGCAATGCACGGTTGTGTGCCACGGCCTGTGCATCATCTTGCACATGGTCGCCTAAGTTGAAGCCATCAAAGGGCGGCTTTGACACCCCACCGATGCGTGTGGTGCACACAGCGTGCACCCCTGCGGGCAAGGCCCAATTCATCGGCCACAACAAAGGCACAGCAGAAGCGTTAGAGGCATGACTCATAAGGCCAAAGGATATCTCGAATGTGACGTTCCCCTCGACGCAGTGACGGTAGACTTAGATCCAAATTCAACTCAGCAAGCACACACCATGATTCTCGAACTCGTCGACATTCGCATTCAACCCGGCCAACAAGCTGCATTTGACGAAGCCGTTCAACGCGGCGTGCAAACCGTCATTGCGAAAGCCAAAGGTTTTCAAGGCTACAAAATCAACCGTGGCATCGAATCGCCTGAGCGTTACATCTTGCAAATTTTCTGGACCACGCTGGAGAACCACACGGTGGACTTTCGCGAATCATCCGCGTTTGGCGAGTGGCGTGCCATCGTCGGTCCCTTCTTTGCGCAGCCACCTGTGGTGGAACATTTCAACTTGGTGAGCAAATCCGCATGAGCTACGCATTCGAACCCAGCCCAGTTGTATCCGTCCCCGTGGTGGGCACCGCTGACCGTTTCCCTGTGCACCGCATTTACTGCGTAGGACGCAACTACGAAGAGCACGCCAAAGAAATGGGCTTCACAGGTCGTGAACCGCCCT
Organism: Pseudomonadota bacterium; assembly: GCA_041169125.1. Classification (GTDB taxonomy): domain Bacteria; phylum Pseudomonadota; class Gammaproteobacteria; order Burkholderiales; family Burkholderiaceae_C; genus Limnohabitans. The sequence continues at coordinate 6,199 of JBEEJP010000012.1, read as the reverse complement.
TTTTCTTCTTAAAGCCAGCAGACACCCTCGTGGTGGTCAACGCTGGCGAAACCGGACAGATGCCCTACCCGAGCCTCACCCAAAACCTACACCACGAAATTGAGTTGGTCGTGGCCATTGGCAAAGGCGGCAAAAACATTTCAGCGGCCGATGCCCTCAGCCACATCTATGGCTACGCCGTGGGTTTGGACATGACGCGCCGCGACTTGCAAAACGAGATGAAGAAACAAGGCCGCCCGTGGTGCATTGGCAAAGGCTTCGAGCACAGTGCCCCCATTGGCCCCATCACCCCTGCGGCGCAGGCAGGCGATGTGAACCATGCTGAGATTTATGTGCAGGTCAATGGCCAAGACCGCCAGCGCAGCCATGTGAGTCAACTCATTTGGAACATTGCAGAAACCATCGAGCACTTGTCTGCCGCATGGGAGCTTCAGCCTGGCGATTTGATTTACACCGGCACACCTTCTGGTGTCGGTGCTGTGGTGGCGGGAGACACCATGGTGGGTGCAGTCGCAGGCTTGGGCGAGCTTCAAGTGCGTGTGATCTAAACATGCTGCACCGCCCGCTCATTCAATTTTGCAAATCGTGCGGCCATGCAGTGCGCTACCGCGTGCCTGACGATGGCGACACACGTGAGCGCGCGGTGTGCAACAGCTGTCACACCATCCACTACGAAAACCCACTCAATGTGGTGGGGACAGTGCCTGTGTGGGAGGACAAAGTGTTGCTGTGCAAGCGCAACATCGAACCACGCTTTGGCAAATGGACGCTGCCTGCGGGATTCATGGAGCTCAACGAAACCGTGGCACAAGGTGCCGCGCGTGAAACCGTCGAAGAAGCCGGTGCGCAGTTCGAAATGCAAGAGCTGTTCGCGCTGATGAATGTCACCCGCGTTGGCCAAGTGCACTTTTTTTACCGCGCACAACTCACGAGCGACACGTTTGACCCTGGCCACGAAACACAAGAAGCGCGTTTGTTTGCCGAACATGAAATACCCTGGGACGAGATTGCATTTCGCACGGTCAAAGAAACTTTGCAGCACTACTTTGCCGACGCCAAAAAGGGCAAGTTTGAGCTGCACCATGTCGACATCGTTTGAGACATCCACAGATCCGAAAAAGACAAAAGGGTTAGCAACTTCACGTTGCTAACCCTTCGTCATTTTTGGTCGGTGTGAAAGGATTCGAACCTTCGACCCCTTGCACCCCATGCAAGTGCGCTACCAGGCTGCGCCACACACCGAATCTTGCAGAGATTATAACGCCAGTCAGTGCAGCGCTGAGAGCAAGTCGCGAATTTGTAGAAGTTCTTTTCGCAAAGTTTGTAGTGCTTCGTCGTGGCTGCTCAAGGCCAGTGGGGGCAGCTCGTTGGCATCGTCCGAATCCACATCCAAGTCATCTTCAAATCCATCGTCATCGGGCAAGTCGACATCGATCAACTCACCACCGGCACGGCGACGCTCACGCTCGGACTGAACCAACTCTTGCAACTTGTTGCGCGCCCCCGTGATGGTGAAGCCTTGGTCATACAAGAGGTCACGAATGCGGCGAATCATCAGCACTTCGTGACGCTGGTAATAGCGACGATTGCCGCGACGCTTCATTGGGCGTAGCTGCGTGAATTCCTGCTCCCAATAGCGCAGCACGTGCGGCTTGACGCCGCACAATTCGCTCACTTCACCAATGGTGAAGTAGCGTTTGGCTGGAATGGGTGGGAGGGATTTCTCCATGAAAATCAGTAGCTTGTAAACGGGAGCGCAGAGGTTACACGAAGATTTCACCTTCCAACGCTTCGCACAACAGTTTTGTCAAAAAAAAGAGGCCGGTTTGGCCTCTTTTTGAATTAGTTGTCAACTTTGGGATTACTGTCACCCTGTATTTGCTCTTTCAGCTTGTGACTGGCATGAAAAGTCACCGCCCTTCGGGCTTGGATGGGAATTAATTCACCCGTGCGAGGGTTGCGCCCAGGACGAGGCGCTTTGGTGCGAATTTGAAAATTGCCAAAGCTTGAAATTTTCACGTCTGTGCCATTGACCAAGCTTTGCGCAATCAAGTCAAAGAACGCGTCGATCATGTCTTTGGATTCGCGCTTGTTCAAGCCAATTTGCTCAAACAACAAATCGGCCAACTGTGCTTTGGTCAATGCAGGCGTTTCAAGGCTCTCAAAAGAAAGTTCCATACGGTCCTCGTTTATCGTCTCAACATCAGCTACGCAAACGCGCGGCAACTTGGGCCGTCAGCTCGGCCAACACCGCTTGCACCACGCCTTCGATTTGCGCTTCATTCAAGGTGGCTTCATCGCTGTTGAGCGTCAGACGCACAGCCAAACTCTTTTCGTCCATTGCCATCGCTGCGCTTTCAGCTTTGGGGCGATACACGTCAAACAAAACAGCATGACGCAACAAGCCTTGTGTTTTGGCAGCATGTACAGCCGCCATTAACTGAGCATGGGTGACGCTGTCTTTGACGATCACGGCAATGTCACGCTCCACGTTCGGAAACTTCGCAACACCCGTGGACTGAGGAACAGCACGATGCAACACCGCATCAAGCGAGAGTTCAAACATCACGGGAGCTTGGGTCAATTCCCAACTTTGACGCCAGCGGGGGTGCAACTCGCCCACATGTCCCACGGCTTGACCATTGACCCAAACTTTGGCGCAACGGCCTGGGTGCATGGCAGGATGCTCAGCCGCTTCAAACTCAGGCACAGCAGGTGCCAACAAAGCTTGCACATCTGCTTTCACGTCAAAGAAATCTGCCGCTTGCTCTTTGCTGCCCCACTGCAAAGGCGCAGCACTACCAAACGCAATGCCAGCCACATGCATCGGTTGATCGAAACCTTGCACGGTGGTATCGGTGTTTTGCACAGACGCATCTTTATGAAACACGCGACCGATTTCAAACACGCGCACGCGCGAAGCCTTGCGATCGACGTTGAACTTCACCACATTGAGCAAAGAGCCCAACAAGGTGGAGCGCATCACACTCATTTGGCTGGCAATCGGGTTGAGCAACTTGATGGGGTTGGCATTGCCTGCCAACTCTTGCTCCCAACGCTCATCCACAAAGCTGTAGTTGATGGTTTCTTGGTAACCCAAGGCGGCCAGATGGTGACGCAACGCATGCGGGCTGCGTTGCGCCTCTTTGCACACGCTGGCCGTAATGGGCGCCAAAGGTGGCGTGGTGGGCAGGTTGTTGTACCCGACCATGCGTGCCACTTCTTCAATCAGGTCCTCTTCGATTTGCAAATCGAAACGGAACGATGGAGGTTGCACAGTGACAGTGCCCTCCCCCTCAGTGACAGGCAAGCCCAAACCACGCAGGGCATCCGCTACCACTTGCTGCGTGAGCGGCATGCCAATGACTTTTTCTGCGCGCACCACGCGCAGTGTGACCGGCTTGGCCACAGGGATGTTCACACGTTGGTCATCAATGGGGCCCACGCTGGTGTTGGGCGTGCCGCAAATGTCGATCACCAGCTGGGTGATACGCTCAATGTGTTCCACCGTGAGCTCAGGGTCCACACCTCGCTCAAAGCGGTGACCCGCATCGGTGCTGAAGTTGAAGCGACGTGAGCGACCTGCGATGGCTGAGGGCCACCAGAAAGCGGCTTCGATGTAGATATTTTGCGTGTCGTCACTCACTGCCGTGGCGTCACCACCCATGATGCCCGCAAGTGACTCCACGTGATGCGCATCCGCGATGACGCCCACTTTGTCGTCCACCGTCACGGTATTGCCATTCAAGAGCTTGAGTTGTTCGCCTGCTTTGCCCCAACGCACCTCCAAGCCGCCTTGGATTTTGTCGAGATCAAAAATATGCGAGGGACGACCCAGCTCAAACATCACGTAGTTAGAGATATCCACCAACGGGCTCACACTGCGTTGCCCACAGCGGGCCAAATGGTTCACCATCCATGCAGGGGTTTTGGCTTGGGTGTTGACACCACGCACCACGCGGCCCGAGAAGCGACCGCACAAATCGGGGGCACTGATGTTGACAGCCACTTTGTCAGTGTTGGTCACCGCAACGGCTGGGAAAGTCGGGGCCTTCAAAGGTGCACCGGTGAGGGCAGACACTTCGCGTGCAATGCCATACACGCTTAAGCAATGCGCCAAGTTGGGCGTGAGCTTGAGCGTCATCAAGGTGTCGTCGAGGTTCAGGTACTCGCGGATGTTTTGCCCCAAGGGCGCATCGGCAGGCAGCTCAAGCAAGCCGCCGTTGTCGTCTGCAATGTTGAGCTCTTTGGCCGAGCACAGCATGCCTTGGCTTTCAACGCCACGCAGCTTGCCCACTTTGATTTTGAAGGGCTTGCCATCTTCACCCGGGGGCAGCTCTGCGCCCACAGTGGCGCATGGAATTTTGATGCCCACACGTGCATTGGGTGCGCCGCACACAATGCTGAGCAAAGCGCCCTGCCCCACGTCCACTTGACAAATGCGCAAGCGGTCAGCGTCTGGGTGCTGCACCGCTTCTTTGATTTCACCGACGACGATGCCTGTGAACGGCGGTGCAACGGGCTGGAGTTCTTCAACCTCCAAACCGGCCATGGTCAAGGTATCGGCCAGCTCTTGGGTGGTGAGGGATGGGTTGCAGAATTCGCGCAACCAGGATTCGGGAAATTGCATGATGAATCTCGTGTGTGCGTGGAATTATTGGAACTGGCTCAAGAAGCGAATGTCGCCATCAAAGAACAAGCGCAAGTCGTTCACGCCGTAACGCAGCATGGTGAAACGGTCCATGCCCATGCCAAAGGCAAAACCAATGTAGCGTTCGGGGTCGAGGCCCATATTGCGCACCACGTTCGGGTGCACTTGGCCTGAGCCGCCCACTTCCAACCAACGGCCAGCCAAAGCACCACTTTGGAATTGAATGTCAATCTCAGCACTGGGTTCAGTGAATGGGAAAAAGCTGGGACGGAAGCGCAACACCAAGTCATCGCTTTCGAAGTAAGTGCGACAGAAATCGGTGATGACCACTTTGAGGTCTTTGAAGCTCACGTTCTCACCAATCCACAAGCCTTCGCATTGATGGAACATGGGCGAGTGCGTGGCATCGCTGTCCACACGGTACGTGCGGCCTGGTGCGATGACGCGAATTTCGGGCATCCCTTGCCCAGCGTCCAAACGCGCTTGGTAACGCTTGACGTGTTGCACCGCATGGCGCACTTGCATGGGGCTGGTGTGTGTGCGCAGCAAATTGGGCGCTTCGGCGCTGCCGCCTTCCACATAGAAGGTGTCGTGCATCGAGCGTGCGGGGTGATCTTCAGGCGTATTGAGTGCGGTGAAGTTGAACCAGTCGGTTTCAATCTCTGGGCCTTGGGCCACTTCAAAACCCATTGAACCAAAAATGGCTTCGACGCGCTCGAGCGTGATGGTCACAGGGTGCAAACCGCCCGCCATGCGTGCGCGACCCGGCAAGGTCACATCCAGAGCTTCGGCTTTGAGTTGGGTTTCGAGTTCAGCATCGGCCAAGGCTTGGCGGCGGGCCGTGAGGGCTGCTTCAATGGCTTGCTTGGCGACGTTGATGGCAGCACCCGTTGATTTTTTTTCTTCAACGCTCAAGGCGGCCATGCCCTTCATCATTTCAGTGATGCGGCCTGACTTACCCAAGAACTGGGCTTTGGCGTTTTCAAGATCAGCCGGTGTGGTGCTTTGTGCAAACAGGGCCTGGGCACTAGCGACCAGAGAGTCCAACTCGTTCATAACGTTGATGATTCCAATTTACCCCGCATCATGAAAGTTATTTCATTGAAAAATTTGGGGACAGAAGAAAACAAAAAAGGGATTGAAGCTGTGTAGCCCCAACCCCTTTGCTCGTGGGTGGTTAACCCGCGATGATCAAGCGGCCAATTTGGCTTTGACTTGGTTCACGATGCTGGTGAAAGCAGCCATGTCGTGAACGGCCAAGTCGGCCAACATCTTGCGGTCGATTTCGATCGCTGCCTTTTTCAGGCCGTTGGCAAATTGGCTGTATGTCAGACCGCATTGACGTGCGGCAGCATTGATACGAGCGATCCACAGCTGACGGAACACGCGCTTTTTAGTGCGGCGATCGCGGTAAGCATATTGACCAGCCTTCATCACCGCTTGTTTAGCGATGCGGAAGACGTTACCGCGGCGACCGCGGAAACCTTTGGCTAAAGCCAGAACTTTTTTGTGACGGGCACGGGCCGTAACACCACGTTTAACGCGAGG